>CAMWLD010000186.1 GCA_947175005.1 uncultured Ruminococcus sp.
CGCTTGTATCAAGAATCTTCAGTCATATTTTTGATTATCCCTCAGCAGCGGTAGCCCGTAATGGGATATTACTCCACCCTCACGCACTTTTCCTCCGCCAGCCGCAGAATGTGGGAAATGTAAAAACGGTCGCAGCCCTGCGCAATAAGCACCCTGTCGGGAGTACGCCGCAGCAGCACACGGGTAGCTTCACCGATTCCCGGTTTTATCAGATTTATGTCGGAAATCCCGAACACCTCCGCAATTTTTTTCAATTGCCCCCTATTGTCATAAAACTCGTCACATAGGCGTTCTTCGGGAATATCATCATATTTCATGCAGCTTTCCACCGCATTTATAAATTCATATGTCCTGTCTCTGTCCGCTAAATTTCCGTAATAGGCAGCCCCGTGAAAATCATCTTTTCCAATTATATCACTGCGCAAAAATGTCCTGCTGATAAGCCCCGACACCACCGAATTAAGGCAGGAGGAGGCTATCAGAAAATCGTCATGAGTGCCGCAAAGGGGCGTTATTCCCGCAGGGTCGGCTATGACTGCCACTGTCGGGTCAATTGTGGGATAATCCTTCATTGCCTCCTGCAATTGTCCCGCTATAGCCCCCTTGCCCGTCCAGCCGTCTACAAAGCATATGCTTGCAGGGTTGTGCCGCTGCAAAATATAATTCATGGCATTTTTGTCAATGCCCCTGCCTCGGATTATGGAAATTGCATAATGCGCACATTCCACGCCGTATTTTTTCCCGATATAATGTTTTATCAGCACCCCCGCCGAAATTCCCGCCCTCGCTAAAGAAACAAGGCAGACATTCTCCCCGTGTTTACAGTAAATTTTCTCCGAAACAACAGCCACAGCCTCTGCCGCCGCAGGGGAAAAATTTTTCAGCGCCGCCTCATACTGCGCAATATAATCATCCGACGGTTCATATTCCAGCGGCAGCATTTCGCAGTAATGCACTCCCGACTGCATAAGCCGTTCCCTTACCGAGGCGGGTTTGGGTTCAACAAGCCCCGATATGTCCTTTAGCAGTATGCAAACGTCCTCCGATTTATATGAGTTTTTTGCAAGCTCCATTTTACATTTTCCTTTCATTTGTTGAATTAATAATACCATGCCGATTTATATGAGTTTTTTACAAGCTCCATTTTACATCGCCTTTTTCGGATAGTCCCTTTTCAGTATAACAACAATTACCCGCTTTGCCTGCAATGCCCCGGCAATTTCTTTGATTGCATTCCGGGAATTTTCACTGCTGCACTCGGCGTCCGTTACAATTATCCCCACATCACAAGGGCTGCTGTTATACAGAAAAGTCCGCCGCCCCTTTTCGTATGGACTGTCAAAGCAGCACCTTGAATTCAGCGGATACCCCTGTGCGGCGCTTGGCACAATAGGACTTCTTGTAGTTGAGCGGCAGCGGACATTCCCGCCTTTTTCTTCAAGAAATTTCCCTAAAATTATCGAGGGCAGCATACATTCCTCCGTGCCTGCAATGGCAATATTGCCGGCTATATTGCCCGCAATATTATCGGGCAGATCTTCGATTTCCTTTATAACACCCTCTGCAATCTTTTCACAAAGCCTCATGTATTCGCCAATATCGCAGCCCAGCCTCGGGTCAAGGGGATAATCCTCGGTAATTATTTCCACATCTGCACTGCACTTTGCAATGTCTTTTTCGGGCAGTATCGTAAGGTTCCTTTCCATATCCGCGCCGCTGTCCTCGGTTTTGATAAGCCATAGGGGAGTGACCCCGAATTCCTCAAACCGCCGCAGATTACCCCTGTCCATTCCGTTGATAAGGGACGCCGCAAAAAATCTGCAATTTCTCGTAAATTCTTCAATTGCTTTAACAAAATTAACAATAGTTTTTCCCGTGGTGAATTCATCATCAATAAAAATAATATTGTCGATACCGACAAATATCTCCTTGCCGTTTCCGGAAAAAAGCAGCTGACAGGCGGCATGACTGTGCTCTTCGGAAAAATCCGCCACAAGCAGTTCATCGGGAAAGCTTTCCCTTGTGGTGTGAATGAAATAAACATCTCCGTTGCCGTTATCGCTATGATTATCCGCAATCCCTGCAATTTCGGCAGCCGCCGCAGCCCCCAAAGCCGTGGCGGTCTCCGCAAAAGCTATCACAAGGTTTCTGCCCTTTGGCAAAGCCTCTTTAACACGCTTTCCCAGCAGACGGAACAGCCTCAGCGCCTCCGAGGGCAGGGCAGGGAAGTGCTTTGCCTGCCGCAAATTCACCAGAAGATTACGCCGCTTTGGATTATTCTCCCGTTCCGCAAGGGCGAACAGCTTTTCTTCGGGTATTCCCGAAAAATTTTCCGTTATCTTCATTCTTCAGTTTCCTGCCTTACTCCGTAAATTTCCGCCATACCAATGACCTGCTTTGCCCATTTGGTGTGCACCTTGGTTTCATACATTCTGCTGCCGTCGGGACTTTTTAGCACCTGTATTTCGCTGTCTGCCGAGGCGATTATGGCGAGCGCGTCCCTGTGATCTTTCGGAGACTGCTTCATGCTTTCCAGCGCAGGAGCGATCTGGCAGGGGTGGATAATGGTCTTTCCCACAAAACCCGTAAGCTTGTCCAGCTCTGTTTCCCGCCTGAAGCCTTCTTCCCAGCTAAGCCCTCCCGAATTGCCGAAATAATTCCACACAGGGGCGCTTACCGCAAAATGGGGAGTGAACGTCACTGCAATGTCCGACAGCAACCCCGCAATGGGCGGTATATCGTAAATAGTGCGGTCAATGGGCGCAGTTACTCCCAAAGCGTTGCAGAAATCATTTCCCCCCACCCGCACATTCGCCACAAGATCGGCTATTTTAAACAGCGATTCCCGCAGACTGCCCAGTCTGTGCCCTCTCCTGCTCCTATCCAGCAGAGAGGGATTTTCTATAATAGGCATAATAGTGTGTCCGTCAGCCCGCAGCCGTCCTGCCTCCGCCATATAGGGAATGATCGTTTCATCATCAATTTTCGGGAGGATATACCCCCTTATTCCGTGAACATCATTTCCCAGCGAATCGGAAATTTTCCCTATCTGTCCCGGTTCTCTGACCCTTATAAAAATATTCAGGTCATCGCCCTCATTCAGAGAAAGATACTTTTTTATTTCCTCGACAGTGTTCTTTTGAGCAATTTCCACCATATCATCTCTGACTGTGTCCTCCAGGCAAATGGCAGCACTTTTAAGTCCCAATCTCTTATATTCTGCCAGCTTTTGGGCAATGTCTTTTCTAAGCCCCGGGGTGTAAAGCAGCGGACCTATGCGGTATTTGAGATACTCCGCCGCCCCTGCGCCCCACTTGATTTCTTCCGACAATTTGTATTTTCACAACCCTTCTTGATTAATTGTTAAAATAATTATTGATGTGCAGTGTTAAACACCGATTCAAAAATCCTGTTCTTTTCAAAATCCTCCGTGATCGGCTTTGGCAGCAGCCTTTTGCATTCATCACGATCTGCCCAGACAAACGCCTGATGTTCACTGCTTACGGTCACAGCCTCCGTTTTTGTTTCGCAAAGATAAGCTATTATCAAATAAGGAGCTTCACCGTTTACAAGCGTAACGTAAGCCACCCGCTCAATGTTGATGTCCGTAATACCTGTTTCTTCACGAATTTCACGCCTTACGGCTTCCTCGGGGTGTTCACCGGATTCAATATTTCCTCCTGCGTTTTCCCAAGTATTGGCACCTATGGGGTCATTCTTGCTTCGCTTGACAAGAAGAATTTTTTTGAGATCTCTGTTGAATATTATGCATTTAACGATTATATCCGCTTTCATCTTCATTAACTCCCTCAAATTCCGATTTGTCAGACTAACGCATTGAGATACCACGCCGCCTGTGCGCCCCACTTGATCTTTTCAAAAAAGTTTTTTTATATAATATGGGCATTCAAGAACGCAGCTATGTTAATCGCAGTCGACATAAAGCAAATGCTTGCCGCAGTGCAGACATTTAAATAAATATCCCTGTACACTGCCGTTATTCTGCAAATTTTCCTTTATAAAATCAAGGTCAAACATATTAATGCCAATGTCGTAAGTTTCTTCTATTTCCTCGGCAATGCCCATATCTTCAATATCCGACCAGCCGACATACCCGATAAATGCGCAGTAATCATCACAATGAGCTATCCAATACGGGTCCTGCCAGCTGCCGTAACCCGGTGTGCGGTGAATAAGCTCATCAAGCTTTGCAGGGTCGGAAACCTTGCCTGCATTTTCGGGGTCTTGAAATTCACCGTTAAATTTTTGAGCCGCCTTGCCGTTTGAAATACATTCGGGACACAGGCAGTCAACATCTGCCGCCACGTAAAAAGGAAAGCTGTACCGGACATCTGTCAGCATTTCGCAGCATTGACATCTGCAAGGCTCGCCCCGTTCAAAAGCTCCTGTTTTTATAGGGTCCGGGTGATATTTAAATGTTGGTATCATTTACAAACCTCCTGAAATTCCGAGTTTGCAGCATTGGCGGCACCGACATCACCGTCAGCAGTACCTTTTCAGCAGCTGTCCTACGCCGTCATCGTTAGTGCCCTCGCCGATAGCCGAGAATTTCCATTCGCTTCCGTGCCTGTAAAGCTCCCCGAAGATCATGGCAGTTCTGCCCTTGTAATTTTCAGATAAATTATATATGCACAGCGCATTACCCGTGTCATTGTCCCCCAAACGGATAAAAGCGTTTTCTATCATACCAAAATCCTGGTTTCTTGCCGTAGGTTCGTAAATGTTGACCACAAAAACTATCTTGGAATACTGCCCGGGCAGTATGGTCAGATCAACAAATATCTGCTCGTCATCGCCGTCACCTTCTCCCGTCAGGTTGTCGCCCATGTGCTTTACCGCCTCCGACTTGTGGGTAAGATTTCCGAAATAAACCAGGTCGTTTTTGCCTGCTGCTTTGCCTGTCTTTTCATTGATAAGGATCGCCGAAGCGTCGCAGTCAAAGTCGTCGCCGCCTTTGCCGAAAAGCTTCGACAGCTTGAAGCCCTGCTTAGCCTCGTCCCAGCCAAGACCCACCATAATGTGCTTAAGTCCCGGCGCATTTTTTGTTAAGTCGATTTTCTGCCCTTTGATAAGATTTACAGCCATTTTAATCTACTCCTTTTTAGGCAGGATATTAAAGGCAAGGGGCATTTTTACATATCGCCTTTATGACCTTGCCTTAATTTTTTATAATTCGGGATAATCTCCCGAAAATTTCATTTGAATATGAA
>CAMWLD010000187.1 GCA_947175005.1 uncultured Ruminococcus sp.
ACACCACCGTGGGAATGCCCTCACTGCTTAAAATTTCCAGCACCTCCCGCCGCCTGCTTGTGGGGCAGACGTTCGGCTCTATTTTCCTGCAAAGCTCATCATCATAAGTGGTCAGAGTCATCTGCACCACCGTCTTTGTCCGCTCGTTTATTTTTTTCAAAAGATCAATATCATTCAGAACACGGTCGGATTTCGTATGCACCGTAACCCCGAAGCCGTACTTATAAATAAGCTCCAACGCCCGCCGCATATTGCAGGGGTCGGGGGATAAGGGAGTGTACGGGTCGGTCATAGCACCCGTTCCGATCATGCATTTTTTGCGTTTTTTCTTCAGGCTTTCTTCCAAAAGCAGGGTGGCATTTTCCTTAATTTCAATATCCTCAAAATCATGCTCCATCTGATAGCATTTACTTCTGGAATCGCAGTAAATGCACCCGTGAGAGCAGCCTCTGTATAGGTTCATTCCCCCATACGCCGATAAAATTCCCTTAGCCTTAGCAAAGTGCATACACGTATTTTCTCCCTTTTATTTATGTAAAATCATAAACGCTTTATTTATTTTTATGCGCCGTAATTATCGTGTAACTGTGAGCATTCACGGTCACGGTAATTTCATTTAAGGTGCAGTAAAAATTTTTCCCTTTTCTAATAATTTCGCACTTTTCATTTAAAATAATTTCTCCGCAAAATCCCACCGGGTCGCATTCGGGAGACAGCCCGAGATTATTTTTTATCCTGTCGATACCCATTTTTGTGGTGTGGACTTTATTTAAATTTAGAAGCAAAATTTCCCTGTCATTCATAATATTTTCCTCTCCATTTTTTAAAAATTCCCCGATAAATTCATAATGACCGCTGTCACCGCAATGGGACAGGTCTCGCACCGTAGTATCCTTTTCCCGAGCCATATCGCCGCCGCACCGCTGCTTTGCGCTTCCTCTGCCTCTGCCCTGTCAAAGCCTCCCTCTGCCCCTATCATAACGCCGCAGGACGCCGCATTTTCAAAGGAAATCTCCGATAATTTTCCCCCGCCGTTTTCGTAGCAAAAAAGCGGTATCTCATTTTTACAAAGCTCATTCACTGCCTCGTCAAAGGAAATTATCCCCATTATTTCGGGAATTTTTCCCCGTCCCGACTGCTTTGCCGCCTCTTCCGCAATTTTTTGCAGCCGTGCAATTTTCTTCTCTCCGCTTTTCCCGTCGGGACGTGAAACACACCTGGAGGAAATAAAAAACGTTATCCCGCTTACCCCCAGCTCGGTGCATTTCTGCACAATAAGTTCCGCCTTGTCCCCCTTAGGCATCGCCTGATAAATTGTTAAGTTTAAATCCGCCTCACTCTTGCTTGCCGAACAGCTTTCCACACGGCAGATGACCTCTTCCGCCGTAATTTTTTCGATCACGCTTTCATAATCCATACCCTGCCTGCAAAAGGTGATCCGTTCCCCCGGCTTCATTCGCAAGGAACGCCCTATGTGTACAGCGTCCCCCTCTGTAACCGTAATTATATCCCCGTTTACGGCTTCTTCATTTATAAAAAATCTCGGCATAAACATCACCCTTAGTATTATTTTTAGAGGCAAGAAAGTCACGTGACCCTCTTGCCTCTTGCTTCCTGCCCCTTGCTTCTATCAGTACTGACTGGGATGTCTTGTAAAGAAATCCTGCTTTGCCTCCAAAAATTTCAGCTTGTGACCGTCCTGTACAAAGCTTTCCAGTGTGTCAAAAATTCTCTCCCAATTCCATATCTCATCGCCCAAATTCAGATAATCCCGCAGATTTTCCGAACCCTTGGGAGACAGCGGGTGCAGCAGTATCATAGCAGTCTTTATCATGTGGAACACATCAATAAGATAACGTCTGCGTAAACTTTCCGTATCCGCACTGCCCTCTTTTTCCGCCTTGTCCGCCTCGCCCTTAGCTTTTGCAAGATACTTGCTGGCCTTTCTTATAAAGGAATCCAGCACATATGTCACCTGGTGGAACTCGGTCTTGTACATAAACCGCTCATATTCCAGAACAGCCTTCTGCGCCTCCGCCAGAATATCTTCGGAAACCGCCCCCACCGGCATAGCCCCGTCGTAATATTTCTGCACATCATAAAAACAAGTCCTTATTATCCTGTTGAACACATTTGAAAGCAAAAATCCTTCTTTTGTCACAGGGTCTGAATCATTTTCCTTTGCCAAAGGATTGAGAGGCTTCGGCTGAAAGCTTACACTGCGCTGCCCAAGCCCAAGTCCGAGCCAGTGCATTCTGAGCTGCTCCGCCGTGTAATAATCCAGAAGCTCCGCCGCCATAGGAGGCTTTATTTCCCCGCTTGATGAAGCCTTTTTGTCAAGGAAAAGAATGTGATGATTTGCCACCAGTACAGGCATGGTCAAATGCTCGCCCGTGTTCACAGGGGACATTTCATCGCGGTTTTCGCTCTGAAAAGCCATCCACATGGCAGGCTCGGCAATGCCGTAAAAATAAATATTATCCTGCCCGATAAACTGATAAACCTTTGCCTCGGGGTCGCACCAATATTTACGCCATTCCTCCCTGTCGCGCCCCTGCGCTTCAAGATACGCCACCGTAAACGAAATAGGCGCCCACAACGACTCGGGCCATACCCAAACGGTCAAGCCCTCAGACCCCTCCAGGCTCGGCGCAGGCACACCCCATTCAATATTGCCCGTAAGTCTGAAAGGCACAAGGGTCTTTCCCTCTCTGAATCTAACGCCCCTCTCGGTCAGCATTCTGCATGCCTCGTCCCTCTCGGAAAGCTCTTTAAAAATTACCGTAAATGAGGTTTTCTTCAGCTCTTCCACCAACTCATGCTCCGCCATTTTGGGGGCAAGCTCCTTGTAAATTTCCATGTAATCATTCATAATGTAAATGACCGGCGGCTCTAAAAATTCCTTTATAGTCTTTGTCACAACCGCCCGCACATTATCCTGCTGCTCCATATCCTCCGTCATTTCAAGAAGCAAGTCCTTGTATTCGGGCAAACGGAAATACCAGTTCTCCACATCTCTCATCACAGGCTTTTCACCCGTCAGCGTGCTCCTGGGGTCGATAAGATTAATGGGGTCATACTGGTGACCCAGATCGCACTCGTCCGCATATCCCTTTTCCGAGCGGCAGCCCTGCACAGGACATTTTCCAACGACCTGCCGACCGTTTAAAAACATCCCCGCCTTTTCATCATAAAACTGCGCCGTGGAAATTTTCTTCAGATGCCCCATTTCATAAAGCTTTTCAATAAACGCCTTTGAGACTTCATTGTGCACCCTTGCCGTATCTCCCAGCCCCGAAGCCCCGAACAGATCAAGACTTATGTCATAATCGTCAAGAGTCTTTTTCTGCGCCTCGTGATTTCGCCGCACATAATCCTCAATGCTCCCCTCAAAGCCCTGTTCCTTAGCCTTTCTGTACCCCTCCGCAATGGGCGAGCCGTAGCAGTCCGTGCCCGAAACGAATATAACATTTTCTTTTCCTATCCTGTCCCGCATAAAACGTGCGTAAACATCCGCAAAAACGAACACGCCCCCCACGTGCCCGAAGTGCAGCGTCTTGTTGCCGTAAGGCATTCCCCCGGTAATTACCGCCCTTTTGGGAAATTCGGGACGGTTTTCCATAGTCGCCGCATTTTTATTTTTAAATTCCTTTTCACTCATAGTGATCCAACCGCCTTTGGTTTTTTAATGGATTTTCTCCCCTTTGACCGGGGAGAAAATCCCGATTTCTTTAATAAATATTGCCTCTTATTTTACTGCCAGATTAACGATACGTCCCTTAACGTAAATTTCCTTGACTATGGTCTTGCCCTCAAGCAGAGGCGCAATTTCCTCGCTTGCCTTTGCCGCAGCAACAGCGTCCGCCTCATTGCAGTCCGCAGGAATGGTAATCCTGCCTCTGACCTTTCCGTTCACCTGTACAGCGATCTCAATGGTGCTGTCCACACATAAAGCCTCGTCAAATGTTACCCAGGACTGCTCATTCAGAATTTTCCCGGTAATTCTCTGATAAATTTCCTCGGTCATATGAGGCGCAAAGGGACTGAGCATTATCAGCAGCGCTTCATATTCCGCCCTGTTCACGCTCCCCTTGTCGCTGAGCACATTGATAAGGCTCATCATCGCCGCAATGGCAGTGTTGAACTTCATACGCTCAATATCCTCGGAAACCTTCTTCACCGTCCTGTGCATTACCGAAACCATCTCGGGGCGGTACTCATCGCCGTCTATGACCTTTTCCTGCAAGCTCCATACCCTGTCCAGGAAACGCTTGCAGCCCTTAACGCTCTCCTCGCTCCAAGGCGCAGCCTGCTCATAGTCGCCCATGAACAATACATATACCCTCAGCACATCCGCACCGTAAACGTCCACCACATCATTGGGGTCAATAACATTACCCAAGGACTTGCTCATCTTCTTGCCGTCAGGACCCAAGATAAGACCCTGCGCCGTCCGCTTTGCATAAGGCTCGGATACGGGCACTTCGCCAATATCATACAAAAATTTGTGCCAGAAACGGGAGTAGATCATATGCCTTGTAACGTGCTCCATGCCGCCGTTGTACCAGTCTACGGGCAGCCAGTATTTGAGCGCCTCGGGAGATGCAAGAGCCTCATCATTATTAGGGTCGCAGTACCTCAGGAAATACCAGCTCGAACCCGCCCACTGAGGCATTGTGTCCGTCTCCCTCTTTGCCGCACCGCCGCATTTGGGGCAAGTGCAGTTTACAAAGCTGTCGATCTTCGCCAGCGGGCTTTCCCCGTCCGAACCCGGCTCAAAATTCTCCACAGGAGGCAGCCGCAAGGGCAGCTCCTCATAAGGCACAGCCACCATACCGCACTCGGGGCAGTGCACAATGGGAATAGGCTCGCCCCAGTATCTCTGCCTGTTGAACGCCCAATCCTTCATCTTGTACTGAACGCCCTTTTCGCCGCAGCCCTTCTGAGCGATTATTTCAAGAGCCTTTTCGATAGCGTCCTTTTTATTTTTTATCCCGCAGAGTTCGCCCGAATTAACAAGCTCGCCCTCGCCCGTGTAAGCCTCTTTTGAAATATCTCCGCCCTTTATGACCTCGATTATATCAATGCCGAATTTCTTAGCAAAATCGTAATCCCTCGTGTCATGAGCAGGCACAGCCATAATAGCTCCCGTGCCGTACCCCATCATAACATAAT
>CAMWLD010000188.1 GCA_947175005.1 uncultured Ruminococcus sp.
TGACGACTGAGGACATCAATTATAAGCTGGGGCTGACCGATCGTATTTTATTCCCTTTAAATTTCTTGATTACTACTATTTTAACGTGAATTATGAGGAAAACAAAAAGGGATTTTTGGGTGGAATGCTTGGGGCAATGTCGCCGGAAAATGAATTTATCGGGGGCATTGCGGATATTTCGTATTATAATAAATGGGTGGAGATTAAAGAAAAATATTTTAGCGGCGGGAATTATTCGGAATGCTTACTTAAGTATGCAGAATTTTATATTGATGAGTTCGGATTTGAATTTTTAATTCCTGTGATGAGTTTCCTGCGCACGGCGGAGGGAGCGGAAAAACTGACGGAGATCGCAGAGGACTTTTCCGTCAGTTGATATTTTATAGGTGAGAATTTTGTTTACTATTAAAAATTTACAAAAAAATCCGATTTATTTTGTGCAAATTTACGTGGGAATTTAAGGCTTTAATTGATGACAAAGTGCGAAAAATATGTTATAATATAATATATGGCTTTTTATTGACGGATTTTCCCGAAAGCGCCCTCCCCTGCCGTTTCTTTGAGTTTGGGGTGTTTCGGGAGAAAATGCTTTGAAAGGAGAAAATATGTACCCGGCTGAAGCTCGGATACACAATGATTTTATGGATGAGATAAAAAATCTGCCGCCCTTGCCCGACAAGGACTACAAAAAGCGGGAAAAGGTGTTTGACAGGGACTACAAAAAGATCCTGATAATTGCAGAAACGGTTTGCATTGCGATACTGGCGGTGACGGTCATTCTACTGAAAAAGACGGTCAAGGAGGACGAGGAATACATATCGGCGCAGGCCTCGAGAGTTTATGAATATTACGATGAGGGAGACGCTGTTATTCTGGACGACATTACATATGGGGATATATGGCTGTCTCCTTTGACGGACGTGCCGAGGCATAATCTGGATTTTAACAATATTGTACGGGAAAACGGCTACAAGCACTATGATGTGGACGGGGTGCGGCAGACTGTTACGGGAGTGGACGTTTCCTATCATCAGGGCAATATCGACTGGAAGGCTGTCAAGAATGACGGGGTGGATTTTGCCATGATAAGAGTGGGGTACAGGGGGTATGAGACGGGTTCGCTGAATATTGACCCGAAGTTTCACGAATATGCAAAGGGGGCTTTGGACGCGGGACTGGAGATAGGAGTTTACTTCTATTCACAGGCGGTGACGGTTGAAGAGGCTATGGAAGAGGCGCGGATGCTGCTGGACGAGATAGAGGGGTACAGGGTGATGTATCCGGTGGTTTTTGACTGGGAGATAGTGGGCGATGAGAGTGCGCGGACGAACAAGGTGACGTCGCAAATGCTCAATCAATGCGCTATGGCGTTCTGCAACAGCGTGGCGAGAGAGGGGTACATACCGATGATATACAGCGTTAAGAGAATGGCGCTGATGAAGCTGGATCTCAGAAAGCTGGGGGGATATGATTTCTGGCTGGCGGAGTATAGGGATATCCCCGAGTACCCTTATAAATTCGCTATTTGGCAGTATGCTTCGGACGGAAGAGTGGACGGCATTGCGGGAGACGTTGACCTTAATATGAGCTTTGTGGATTATTCAAAGGTCAGACGGTGACGGCTTTTGGAATATAAGAGTATTTCCCCGACTGCGGCTGGCTGCAGCGGGGAAATTTACCTGTATTACTGTGCTGCTGTGTTACAAAAAATTTATATTTGCGGAAGGTATAAATGAAAATTACAGAAATCCCCTAAGTTTCAATGTATTTTTGATGTACAAGATTAAGTAAAGGAGCTCAAAAGTATGACAAAAAGCATGACGAGCGGGAATCCGCTGAGGCTGATATTTGAATTTGCGCTGCCTTTGCTGCTGGGCAATCTTTTGCAGCAGACGTACAACATTATTGACGCTGCGGTCGTGGGCAGAGTGCTGGGTTCCGGTGCGCTGGCGGCGGTGGGGGCTTCAAGCAGTGTGCAGTTTTTGGTAATGGGGTTCTGCATTGGGATATGCGCGGGGTTCGGCGTGCCTGTGGCTTCGGCTTTCGGAGCGGAGGACAGGCGGAAAATGCGCAGGTATATCAAGGGGGCGCTTATTATTACGGCGGTTTTTGCGGTGATCGTTACAAGCATTTGCGGAGTGCTGTGCGGGAGCATTTTGAATATTCTCCAAACTCCCGAGGACATTTACGGGAATGCTTACAGCTATTTGTTTATTATATTTATGGGGCTGCCGTTCAGTTTGCTGTACAATCTGCTTGCTTCTCTTCTGCGGTCGGTGGGCGACAGCAGGACGCCGTTTATGTTTTTGGCGGTCTCGACGGTGCTGAATATTGTTCTTGATCTGCTGTTCATACTTGCCTTTAAAATGGGGTGCGGAGGGGCGGCGGCGGCGACTGTTGCTGCGCAGGCCATAAGCGGGATTCTTTGCCTTTGCTACGGGGCGAAAAAATATTCGGAGCTTTTGCCGGACAGGACTGTGACGGTCACGGGAAATGATGTGAAAAATCTGCTGCTTATGGGCGTGCCTATGGGGCTGCAATACTCCATAACGGCTATTGGCAGCATGGTGATGCAGTCCGCTAACAACGGGCTGGGCAGCGTTTACATTTCGGGGTTCACGGCGGGAATGAGGATAAAGCAGTTTATAATGTGTCCCTTTGACGCTGTAGCTACGGCGGTTTCGGTTTTTTGCAGTCAGAATTCGGGGGCGGGTGAATACAAGCGAATCAAGGAGGGGCTTTTTAAGGGGATAGCGGTCTCGGTCAGCTACGGGGCTTTGGCGGGGCTTGTGCTGATATTCTTCGGACGGAATTTAGCGAATATTTTCGTGGACGGCGGCGAGGTTTTGGTGCTGGACGCTGCGGGGAAGTATTTGCGGTGTTTGGGGTTATTTTACATTGCTATAGGGTTTCTCAATGTTTGCAGAATGACCACACAGGGGCTTGGTTTTTCGGGCAGGGCGGTTTTTTCGGGAGTCATTGAGATGATAGCAAGAATATTTGTAAGTTACTTTTTGGTGCCGTTATACGGGTTCACCGCTATTTGCTATGCGGATCAGACGGCTTGGGTAACGGCGTGCCTGTATATTGTGCCGACTTGCTTTTACTGTGTGAAGAGGGTAACAAGGTCGGGCGAGGTGAAACAGGTCGGGTAGGCTTTTTTCGCAGTAAGGATTTTGTTGGGAGGGTTTATGATCTTGAGGGTAATTTTACTGAACGGGGCGAGCAGCAGCGGAAAATCTACTTTGGCTATAGCATTAAAGGAAAAGTTAAATTGGGAATTTGATATTGTTTCCATTGATGAATTTTTGAAAATGTCCGCCGATGAGGTCATTTACGAGGACGATGTTTTCGATATAAACCCTTTGATATGCAAAAGGGCTGTTGAAACTCTAAAGAGCGGTCATGGGGTCATAATAGATCATGTTATCACAAGCGAGAGGATTTACAGGCAGTTAAGGGAAGAACTGGAAGGGTATGAGTTTATTAAGGTGAAGGCAGAGTGCCCTTTGAGTGAACTTGAAAAAAGAGAGAGGGACAGGGGCGACAGGTGCAAAGGGTCGGCTAAGGCTTCATATGAGTATCTTTATCCGAAGGACGGGTATGATGTGACGGTTGACACGCTGAATTTGACGGCGGAGGAATGTGCGGAAAGGATATGGGGGTTGTTGGGATAAAAATATTGCTTTGACTTTTACACGGATTTGGTTTATATACCGAAAAAAATTTCTTGACTTATGTACGAAAATATGTTATAGTTGTATTAATGCAGTTAATACAGTTAAAGGACACTGGAGAAATAAACGGTAAAAGGAGAAGTTAAATTGGATCAGCTGATTTTTTACGGATATGAATTTGCGGCGGAGTTTATTCCCTTTATTATCGCACTGGCGGTTTGGGGCGGTCGGAATAGGAAAAAGGGAAGGGGACCGACAAAAGCGGCTTATATATTTGCAGCTGTTTTTGCGGTTTATATTATAGGAGTATATCATTTCACGGGGGCGGGTACGATTTATGATATAATGAACTATAAACTTGCTTTACGGCGGGACGAGTTAAATCTCATACCCTTTTTAAATCATATTGATGTTACGGCATATTTTCTGAACGTAGTGATGTTTATACCGCTTGGGATATTAGTGCCTTTTATTTGCGAAAGGATGAATACATTTTTTTGTATATTTGGATTGGGACTTGCTTTTTCGCTGTTTATTGAGGCAAGTCAGCTGCTGAATAACAGGGCAAGCGACATTGATGATCTGATAATGAACACCTGTGGAGCAGTCGTGGGATTTATTATTTTTAAAATTTTTGACAAGTGTATTGGGTCAAAACTGCGGATAAAGGACATTCCCGTGTCGGTCATTATGGCGGGGATATTTATTCCGTTTATGGGGCGGTTTTTCCTGTTTAATGAAATGGGAATGGCTAAGATGTTGTATGGGTTTTAAATTTAAAGGAGAAATTTAATAATGAACAAGGAATGGAGCGAGCTTAACAAGGCCATGCAGGCGAAAATAAAAAGGCGGGAAAGCTTTGATGAGGGAATTGAAGATCTGTTTGAGCTGCGGAGGCGGTTGTCGGAATGCCTTTTATCTTTCAAAGATGAGGCGGACAGGGAGGATTTCAATGCAATCCCTTTTATTAATGCAGAGGGGTTTCACAGCAAGACTATTGCTTATTCGATATGGCATATTTTCCGAATTGAGGATATTGTGGCGCACACGCTGATATGCGGAGATGAGCAGGTGTTTTTTGCGGGGAATTACGGTAAGCGGATAAATTCTCCCATTATCACCACGGGGAATGAGCTTGCAGGGCAGGAGATAGCGGATTTTTCGGCGAAGCTGGATATTGGGGAGCTTTTTTCGTACATGGGTGAAGTCAAGGAAAGCACGGAGAAAATTATCGGGGGATTATCATTTGAGGATATGAAAAGAAAAATACCCCGGGAGAGAAAGGAAAATTTACGGGGGTTACGTGTGGTAAGCGGTGATGAAAGTGCCGTATGGCTTATTGATTACTGGTGCGGAAAGGATATTCGCGGGCTTATTCAAATGCCTTTTTCGAGGCACTGGATAATGCACACGGAGGCAAGTCTGCGCATTAAAAATAAACTGCATAAATAGAATATGGCGTTTGCTGCACGGGAG
>CAMWLD010000189.1 GCA_947175005.1 uncultured Ruminococcus sp.
TCTAAATATAATACTTCAAGATCAATAAGATTTCCGATACAGCCGATATCGCTAATGCTGCAATTATTTGCCGATAACTCTTTCAGCTGCTGCATATTTTCAAGAAAGGATATATCACAAAGCTCATTGTTTGAAATATCCAATTTTTCAAGCGTACGAACCTGCGACAGCACATCAAAATCATTGACCGATTTTGCTCTGACTTCTAAATTTGTGAGCTTAGGCAATTTTCCTATTGCGGAAATATCTTCAATGTTATTTTCTGCTAAAAATAATGTCTCTAATGACTGCACATTCTCCAAAGGAGAAATATCCATTATTCCGGTTTGATACAGATCTAAGCAGCGAAGATTTTTCAGTGCCGAGATACCGTCAAGCGTTTCAAGAGGCAACTGTGATATTCCAAGGTATTCCAAACGATCCAGACCGTCGGGAAAATACATCTCTCCGATTTCGCAATTGCTTACCGATAACGATTCTACAGACGATTCTGCAAGGAAAGAAAAATCACCGATCACACAGTCGTCCAGATATAATTTCTTTAATCCTTTTATTTCCGAAACCACTGCAAGGTCAGCCGCATTTACACCGCTTACGATAAGCCGTTCTATTTCTAATTCTTTAAGAATGCCAAAATCTGTTTCGGGGGTATCATCATATGTCAAGTCAAGTTTTTTTATGCTGTCATATTTAGAAAGTGCCTCTAAATCCGTTTCACTTGCATTAGTCAGTGATACCTTTTCTCTTATTAAAATACTGTCGGAGTTTTCTTCCCGGTTTAGGTCAGCCTGTTTTTGTTCGGCTTCATTATCTGTCAAATTCGTCCCGGCAGTTGTTGTTTCCACGGTTATCTGTTCGGTATCAACCTGTTCTTCTGTGATATTCCCCTGACACCCGACCAGACCAAACGTCAAAGCAACCGCCGCAATCAACGCCAAAAATCTTTTTTGTCTCATAATACTCCTCCAAAATGTTTTATAATGTCGGTATTTTTCATATTTTTATTATAATACAACAGCTTTTTAAAGTCAATGATTTTGAAAAACTGTTAATAAGTTGTAATTTTTGTAATGAAGGCGTAATTATTTTTTACTGTTTTGTAAACTATTGGAAGCTGTTACCGATAAGCCGCAGTTCAATGGAGTTTGCCGTCATATGTTATGCTTTAAGGTTGGAACCGAAATTTTTATTATTTTGCGCCTTGACAAATTTCCAAAAAACATTTATAATATAAATACAGTCCAAAATATAAAAAGGCGGTGGAATAATATGACAGACAGAGAAATGCTTCAAAAAAATGTTGAGGAATTTTCACGCCTGCAAAGCTATATGCTTTTATGTGAAAAAGATTCGGCAGTTTACAAAGCAATGAAAACCCGTTACCTTGAATTAAAGGTCATCCTGACATCATCTTCGGTAAACATCACGGAAATTGACATGATAAAAGAATAAGCCGCAAGGGTGCAGGGCTTGTCAAAGCCTTGCGCCTTGTTTTATAAAAACGCCGCTGATTTTCGGGTTATTCCCTCACAATATCCTCCGATTTTTCCTCAATATAATGCTCGGTGACAGTGCCGAATTTTCCTGCCAGCAGACCCGTCAGCCAAAAAATCACAGCCCCCGCAATGCAGGTGTGGATCATCTCGGGAATGAAAATTTTTGTAAATATCTGTCCCGACATATCGTAGTCCCAAATCTCATAAAAGAACAGATAATGCAGCAGCCCCCGCAGCATTATCACACCAAGGTCAAGCAAAAGGAAATTCACAATATGCCGCCGCAAAAAGCAGTGGAAAAGCAGGGATATAAAAAGGCACGACCACATAAGCACGATAGCGTTGAACCCCACCAGCACATCTTGAGCCGAATCCAGCAGCAGCCCGCATACGCAGCCGTACAAAGCGCTGCTCATAGGCTCTTCCCTCACCGCATAGCAAACCCCGCAGCACACAGGCAGCAGAGGCATAGACGACCCCGCCTGTCCCGTGGAAATGAACACGTAGCTCATTATCATCAGCAGCACATACAGCCCCTGTCTGATTATCCCGTTCACCCGTTCCTTTTTCTTTTTAAGCTCTATATTCATTAAGGTTCATCAACCTTTTCATCGTTATTGTTGGTGACGCTTGCATCTCCGGCAACGCCATTGTCATCTGTGTTTTCGGGAATTTCCTGCCCTGTCTTTACAGCCGTGACCTCGTCAAGGGTGTAGCCTGTGATAACGAACACACCCGTTAAAGTGCGGGGGTCCTCCGCAGGGATAAGCACCGCATATTTTGAAAGACCGCTGGTCTCCATAGCAACCGTCTCAACCACACCTATAAGCTGACCCGCAGGGTAGTTGGTGCTGCCCGAGGTAACGACCACATCACCGGGGATAATATCCGCCTCTTTGCTTATGTAGCTCATGCGGATCTTGCCGTCCTTTGCCAGGTCGTAGCCTCCCTCGGCAATGCCCTCAACTTTTGTCCGCACGGTGTAGACCCCCACAGCGGTTTTCGGGGAAAAGAGGGTGCGCACCTTGCAGGTGGCAGGGGATACATCATAGCATACGCCCACAATGCCGTTTTTGGTCACCACAGGGTCGCCGGGGGTAATGCCGCAGTCCGAACCCTGATCCACCGTAAACGAGGCATACGGGTCATTGGTGGTGCGGGCAATTACCGAAGCAGGGGGAGAGAATGAGTAATCGCTGTATTCCTCTTTCAGTTCCAGCATGACCCGAAGTTCGGCGTTTTCCTCCAGTAACCTGTCGTAGTCGATTATATCATTATACAGCTCGCCCAGCTGACTTTTGAGCTGTTTGTTTTCGTTGTAATATTTTTCGGCGTTGATGAGCATATCGAGGGAAGTGGAAACTTTTTCGGAAACGCCTGCGGAGAGGCTTTGCACAGGCTCTAATATTCTCTCGAAGAAATTTGCCGAGGCGTAACCGCCGGTAGTAACCGAATATATCATCATTCCCAGCAGCACAGCCATTAACGCCACCAGAATTTTAAATCTGACGCTATGAAAAAATTCACGCATAAGTCTGTTCCTTTTTAGTTAGTAGGTTTGCAAGAAGTTAAAAGCCAACAAAATCACACACTCCACTCGGGTTCCAAGGGCGGAGCCTTTGGCGGGTCAAGGGCAGCGCCCTTGCGGGGGACGGGGGGCGGAGCCCCCTCTAACAGCCGCCATAAAGAACGCACTTCAAGAGCACCCAAAAAGCGCCGCCCGATTCGCTTAACCTAAAAGACAACATCACGCAAAACACGGTATCTCACAATCGCCGAAAAAGTAAAAATCGGGCGGCGCTTGCAGCATAGAAATGTGTGACGAACGTCACACGTTTCATGCTGCCGCCCGTAAGGGCGCATAGGCGAGGCAGAGCCGAGGCGTCACCCTTATTTGCTCGTATAATAAGGCATTGCTTGTTTGGCGTGTCACATTACTTTATTCGCACCTGTAAGCGACTTCGCCCTTACGGGCGGCAGCATGAAACGTGCAACATTCGTTGCACATTTCTATGCTGCACCGCCGCCCGACGTGGGTTGCCGAGCTGCTGTAACTTTGCAATGTATGACGTTTATTCACTATAACCCTTTCCCGAACGTCGGGCGGCGGTTTGCGAGGGTACTCTTGAAATGCTTTCTGTATGGCGGCTGTTAGAGGGGGGCTCTGCCCCCCGTCCCCCGCAAGGGCGCTGCCCTTGACCCGCCAAAGGGGTCCCCCCTTTGGAAACCCGAGTGAAGTGTGTGTGCTTGATGTGCTTTAGTTTGTTAAACTGCTTTACTTTAATAATATTTCGCGTCGTCGTTGAGGACTTCATGGAGCTTTTCTATATCCTCCAAGACCTTGCCCGCGCCTGCCGCAACACAGTCCAGCGGACTGTCCGCTATTATCACGGGCATTCCCGTCTCCCTGTTGATAAGCTTGTCCAGTCCTTTTATAAGCGCTCCGCCCCCCGCAAGGGTTATCCCCTGGTCGATTATGTCCGCTGCCAATTCGGGCGGCGTTTTTTCAAGTGTAGTCTTTATAGCGTCCACCACATGGGTCAGCGGCTCGGCAAGAGCCTCTCTGATTTCCGCCCCCGTAACGGTAATATTCTCGGGCAGCCCGTTCAACAGATTCCGCCCCTTTATCTCCATATCCGCCTCTTTTTCATGCTCGGGAGGATATGCGCTGCCTATAGCTATTTTCACGTTCTCCGCCGTGCGCTCGCCTATAAGCAGATTGTATTTTTTCTTGATATAATTGATTATCGCATTATCAAACGCGTCCCCTGCGATCCTCACGCTGCGTGATGTAACAATCCCCCCAAGCGAGATCACAGCCACCTCCGAAGTGCCGCCGCCTATATCCACTATCATAGACCCCGTCGGCTCGCTCACAGGCAGCCCTGCGCCTATCGCCGCAGCCATTGGCTCTTCAATGATATTGACCCGCCTTGCGCCTGCATTCTCCGCGGCCTCTTTCACCGCCCTGCGCTCCACGGCGGTAACTCCCGAGGGAATGCATATTATTACATTGGCTCTGGTGAAGAAAAAGCTCCCTCTCAGCGCCTTTTGAATAAACTCGTCCAGCATGGCGGAGGTTATCTCAAAATCGGCTATGACCCCGTCCTTCAAGGGGCGCACCGCGGTTATCGAACCCGGCGTTCTGCCTATTACTTCCTTTGCCTCCTGCCCTACATACTTTGGCTCTTCCGTCCTCGAATCCACGGCCACTACGGAAGGCTCACGGATAATTATCCCCTTGCCTTTCATATAAACCAGCGTGTTGGCTGTGCCCAGGTCTATGCCTATTTCTTTTGTGAACAGCATTGTCATCTTCTCCTTGTGTTTATTTCTCTTTATTTGTTCTGCACTTCCTGCAATTGCTTGACATTTTGTGCCGAATTATCGGGTTTATACACTTGTGAATAAACATTTTCACTTGTGAATAAACAACGGTTTTCCCGAAATTTATACATATTTCCGCAAAATTCAAATGCCCTGTAAATATTTTTTCCAAATTCGGGGTGATATATTTTTATTATATCACAAAATTTTCTTTCACACAACATTTTTTTGAAATTTTAACCGTTTTGTTATTTGTTACAGAATGTAAAAT
>CAMWLD010000190.1 GCA_947175005.1 uncultured Ruminococcus sp.
GTTTAGAATTTCGGTAAATGATTATATTATAGATGTTGGATATGAATATTATCTACATATTTACACTAGTAAAAACTTGTTTGTAAAGCAAGTTGTGATTCCAAAGGAAATAAGCTTGGAGTTATTTTGAGTTTTAATTTCTTGAAACACGCTGACTTATGACTCGGAGATGTCTGTAGTTAAATATTGTAACTATGACTTTGGAAAGATCTGCCGTCATTAAGCGCATTTTCCAATTATGCGGAAGAAATAAAAACATATCGAAAATATAAACGTGAAATGATAGATGTGCTGCAATTACGCAAATGGCACGTGACCCTGTTTTTTAAACCGATATGCATTGCCCGGGATATAGATAAAGTGTTCAGGATAAAATAGCCGGTTTTGCGGTAATGCTTATAATGTTTATCTTTTTGGTTTGGTAAATTTATATAAATTGTCATACTCTTTTATGTCGGTTCTTGTGCTGTAACGCTATAATTTTCCCGCTTTATGAAAATATACTTTTTAGGACTTGAACTTTTTGACGGAAATATGGTATAATATACCTATATGCGTTAATTAAGGCAGAATTAATTTTATTGTATAATTTTATTTCACGAAAGGAGCGGCGGAAAATGGATATAAAAGTCGGAGATGTGCTTAAAATGAAAAAGCCGCACCCCTGCGGAGATAATAAAATGCTGGTGCTGCGGGCGGGTATGGATTTTAAGCTGCGGTGCGTTGGGTGCGGTCATGAGATAATGGCGGCACGGGGCAAGATCGAAAAAAATGTAAAGCAGATACTGCCCGGGGATAAGCGTGAGGACAGCTTGTAGAGATGTTTGGTGAAAACGCCGACAGTGAACTTTAAAAAAGAATGACCCTTGAAAGGAATTGATATAAATGTTTGAAAAGCTGCGGGCTACGGAGGAGCATTTCGAGGATATTTCGGAAAAGCTGACAATGCCCGATATTATAAGTGATAATGAGAAGTACACGGCTTTGATGAAGGAGTATAAGGCGTTAGAGCCGATAGTTGAGAAATACAGGGAATATGAGGGCTACAGGAAGTCTGAGGCGGAGGCGCTGGAGATAATAGAAGAAAGCGGCGTCGACAAGGAGATGAAAGAGCTTGCCCGTGAGGAACTTGACGAAGCACGGGCGGGGCAGGAGCGGACGGGAGAAGAACTGAAAGTCCTGCTTATACCCCGTGACCCCAATGACGACAAGAATGTTGTTATAGAGATAAGGGGCGGCGCAGGCGGCGAGGAGGCAAGCCTTTTTGCGGGGTCGCTGTTCAGAATGTACGGTATGTATGCCGAGGCGCACAGGTGGAAGATAGATATACTGAATGAGAATGCCACGGAGCTTGGAGGGTATAAGGAGATCTCATTTTCCGTTGAGGGGGCGGGGGCGTATTCCCGCTTGAAGTATGAAAGCGGCGTGCACAGGGTGCAGAGAGTTCCCGAGACCGAGTCACAGGGGCGCATTCATACGTCCACGGTAACTGTGGCGGTGCTGCCAGAGGCTGATGAGATAGAGCTGGAGATAAATCCCGTCGATCTTAAAATAGATGTGTTCAGGGCTTCCGGTGCGGGAGGACAGCACATTAACAAGACCGAATCGGCGGTGAGGATAATCCACATTCCCACGGGAACTGTGGTGGAGTGCCAGGACGAGAGAAGCCAGCACAAGAACAAGGACAAGGCTATGAAAATTCTCCGTTCGAGGCTTTACGACAGGCTTCTGACGGAGAAGAACGAGAAGATAGCCTCCGACAGGCGTTCGCAGGTGGGCACGGGCAGCCGCTCGGAGAGGATTCGCACTTATAATTTCCCCGAAAGCCGTTTGACGGATCACCGTATCGGGCTGACAATTTACAGGCTTGAGAGTATTCTGAACGGCGATCTGGACGAGGTGATCGACGCTCTTACCACTGCGGACAGGGCGGCGAAGCTGGCGGAGGAAAACTGACAGTTAAACAGTCCGGCGGGTTCTTGTATGCTGTGTGATGTGCGCATTTATCAATATTTATAATTGAGGTATCGGGTTAAAGATTTTATGCAAAAAATATAGATAAATAAAGGAAACAAATAATGGAATTTACAACAAAAGATCTGATACTGCGGACTGTAACCGAAAACGATATTGACGAGGTAGCCAGAATGTGGGAATATCCCCATGAAACAACGGTCGAAAAAGCATACGAGGCATTAAAATATATGGAAAATACTCACAGAAAAAATCGTCCGAAAGCAATTTGCCATTTATGCTTAGGCGTATTTTTAAAGGAACAGCCCGATGTGATAATAGGCTGGTGCGGATTGGACGGCGAAGCCGAAATGGGTAAAACGGTTCTTTTTTACATGATAGATCAAAAATACCGAAACCGTGGCTATGCAACGCAATGTGCTGTCCAACTGATAAATTATGCGTTTGAAGATATGGGGTATGACATAATTTACGGAGGGTGCGCAAGGGATAATGCAGGGTCTTATAGGGTAATGCAAAAGGCAGGAATGATACAAAATGGCTTTTATGAAAACGGTGATTATATTTTTTCGATAGACAGTGACGGGTTTTTAAACCTGAAAAAATAAATTTTATTTACCGCTTTTCGGAAAACAGCAGGGGTATGTTAATAACATTAACTAAAAAATGGAGTACAATATAAAAAATGGAATACAATACAAAAATATTATCCTCTGACGTGGAGGGGATAAGGGCGGCAGCGGAGATACTTAAAAAAGGCGAGGTAGTTGCCATACCCACGGAAACGGTCTACGGACTGGCGGCAAACGCTCTTGACAGTGAGGCTGTTAAAAGGATTTTTGCGGCTAAGGGCAGACCGGGGGATAATCCGCTGATCGTTCATATTTCGGGGAAGCCTGACATATATAAATATGCAAGGGAAGTTCCGAAGGCGGCAGAGATACTGGCAGAGGCATTCTGGCCGGGGCCTGTTACCATGGTGATGAAAAAGGCGGATATTATTCCTTTTGAGACCAGCGGTGGACTGGACACGGTGGGGATAAGATTTCCCGCTCACAAGGCGGCAAGGGCGATAATTGAAGAGTGCGGTTTTCCATTGGCTGCGCCCTCGGCGAATTTATCGGGAAGTCCAAGTCCTACAAGGTTTTCTCATGTAATGGCGGATATGAACGGGCGTATCCCAGGGGCGGTGGACGGATTGGACTGCGCTGTGGGGGTTGAGTCCACGGTGGTTTGCTTTGAGGGGGATAATGATGTGCGGATCCTGCGGCCGGGGTTTGTTTCAAAAGAGGATATTGAGGCTTTGACGGGGATAGGCAAGGTCATCTGCGACAGGGGGGTCACGGAGAGGATAAACGAGGGTGAACGGGTCATGTCCCCGGGAATGAAATACAGGCATTATTCCCCGAAAGCGGCGGTAACTCTTATTGAGGGAAGCGCCGAGGCGCTGGCGGAGTTTATGGAAAATACGGACGGCAATATGGGCGGCACTATTGACAGCAAGGTCTGTGCCATGATATTTGACGGAGATGAAGAGGTATTTCGGGGAAAAAATTACATAACCTACGGTTATACGTCCGAGGAACAGGCAAGGCAGGTTTTCGACTGCCTGCGGCGGGTGGATGATGAGGGTTATGAAAAGGTATATGTACGTTCGCCGAGGCGTGACGGCGTGGGACTGGCGGTGTATAACCGCTTGCTGCGAGCGGCGGGGTTTGAGGTGATATTGCTGTGAGCACTATGAGCGTGACGAACCCGAGACCCCATGTAATAGGGCTTACAGGTCAGAGCGGCGGAGGCAAATCCACGGTGAGCGGGGTATTTGCCGAACACGGCTTTGAGGTGATAGACGCCGACAAGGTGGCAAGGGAAGTGGTGGTAAGGGGGTCGCCCTGTCTTAAAGAATTATCCGAGGCTTTCGGGCGGGAGATAATTCTGCCTGACGGAACGCTTGACAGGAAGCGCCTGGGAGAGATAGTTTTTTACGACAGGGAGAGCTTGCAGCAGCTGGACGGGATAATGTACCCTTACATTATTTTCCGTATCACTTTAAAGATCGACAGCCTGCGGGAGCGGGGGGCAAGGTTTATTTTACTGGACGCGCCTACCTTATTTGAGGCGGGGGCGGACGACCTTTGCGAGGTCATAATAAGCGTTACCGCCCGTGAAGAAATAAGGCTCGGGCGGATAACCGAGCGGGACGGAATTACGGAGGAAATGGCGAAAAAGAGATTTTCCTCCCAGCTTTCCGAGGAGTTTTTTAAGGCTCATTCGGATCATATAATAGAAAACAACGGCAGCAGAGAAGAGCTTATTCAAAAGGCTGCGGAGACTGCGGACAAGATAAAGGAGTATTATGGCAAATGCGATACAGAGTGAGCCCCGTAAAATGAGGGGTATGTCTGCCAAAACCCAAAGGCGCAGACGGAAAGGGATATTGCCCGGGATAATTATAATGGGTCTGCTTATAATAGGAGTTCTGGAGCTTCCCGAGATAAGCCGTGATTATATATATCCAAGGAAATATTCCGAGCAGGTGAGTATGTGCAGCAAGCGCTACGGCGTGGACGAGCGGCTTATTTATGCGGTGATAAAGACCGAAAGCGGTTTTGACCCCAATGCCTGTTCCGATGTGGGGGCGAGGGGGCTTATGCAGCTTATGGAGGACGCTTACGACTGGGTAGGCTACCGCATGGAGGACGATCGGGAGATAAGCTATGATTATATGTATGTTCCCGAATACAATATCGAATACGGGACGTATTTATTAAAGCTTCTCTGCGAGGAATACGGAGACGAGCGGACGGCGCTGGCGGCTTACCATTCGGGGCGCGGGACGGTGAACGGCTGGCTGGAAAACAGCGAGTACAGCTCCGACGGAAAGGTCCTGGACAAGATACCCTCGGCGGTCACTGCGCACTATGTTGACAAGGTCATGAGGGCATATGAAGCTTATAAGAATTTGTATGACTAAAGGCAGATCTAAAGAAATCAAGTCAACACCAATAATTTAGAAAATTCAAATATTATAAAATTCTAACAGGAGGTCAAATAATTATGGCAAAAAAATCAGAGGGAAAGAAGCTTTCAGAGGAGCTTCTGAGCAACC
>CAMWLD010000191.1 GCA_947175005.1 uncultured Ruminococcus sp.
ACGTGGAGCTTAACGTGACCGTACTGACCTTTACCGCCTGACTGACGTGCATACTTGGTATCAACATCGGTAGCCGCAGTAATGGTTTCCTTGTAAGCAACCTGAGGTGCGCCTACGTTTGCCTCAACCTTGAATTCACGGAGAAGTCTGTCTACGATGATTTCAAGGTGCAGCTCGCCCATACCTGCGATAATGGTCTGTCCTGTTTCCTCGTCTGTCCATGTTCTGAAGGTGGGGTCTTCCTCTGCAAGCTTGGAAAGACCTACGCCCATCTTCTCCTGGCCTGCCTTTGTCTTAGGCTCGATAGCCAGCTGGATAACAGGCTCGGGGAATTCCATGGATTCGAGAATTACAGGGTGCTTGGAATCGCACAAAGTATCACCCGTGGTGGTATTCTTAAGACCAACGCAGGCAGCGATATCGCCTGAATAAACCGTGTCGATATCCTTTCTGTGGTTGGAATGCATCTGCAGGATACGACCCATTCTCTCGGAGTTGTCCTTTGTTGCGTTAAGCACGGTAGCGCCTGCATCAACAGTACCGGAATAAACTCTGAAATAGCACAGCTTGCCCACAAAGGGGTCTGTAGCGATCTTGAACGCCAGAGCCGCAAAAGGCTCGGAGTCAGAAGCGGGTCTTTCGGTTTCCTCGCCCGTATCGGGGTTTACGCCCTTGATAGCGGGAATGTCGAGGGGTGAGGGCATATAGTCAACAACAGCGTCAAGAAGCTTCTGAACGCCCTTGTTTCTGTAGGAAGTGCCGCAGGTCACAGGAACGATCTTGTTTTCAATGCAGCCCTTGCGGATGCACTTCTTGATCTCCTCAACCGTGGGCTCTTCGCCCTCCAGATATTTTTCCATGATCTCATCGTCCATTTCGGCAGCTGCCTCAACGAGCTTCTCATGGTATTCTTTTGCCAGATCTACGAGATCCTCGGGAATGGGCTCGTCTCTCATGTCCTTGCCCAGATCGTCATAGTAGACCTCGGCCTTCATCTCGACCAGGTCAACAATGCCCTTGAACTCGTCTTCCGAGCCTATGGGGAGCTGAATAGGCACAGCATTGCACTTTAAGCGCTCGTGCATCATCTCCACAACACGGAAAAAGTTAGCGCCCATAATGTCCATCTTATTTACATAAGCCATTCTGGGAACCTTGTATTTGTCAGCCTGACGCCAAACGGTCTCAGACTGAGGCTCAACGCCGCCCTTTGCGCAGAATACTGTTACAGAGCCGTCAAGCACTCGCAGAGAACGCTCAACCTCTACCGTAAAGTCAACGTGGCCGGGGGTGTCGATAATATTGATTCTATGATCTCCCCAATGAGCAGTGGTGGCAGCGGAGGTAATTGTGATACCTCTCTCCTGCTCCTGCGCCATCCAGTCCATCGTAGCAGAGCCTTCATGGGTTTCGCCTATCTTGTAGTTTACGCCCGTATAGAAAAGGATTCGCTCGGTGGTGGTGGTTTTACCCGCGTCAATGTGAGCCATGATACCAATATTTCTTGTTTTCTCAAGCGAACAATCTCTTGGCATATCATTTCCTCCGTTAATTGATTGGGTTTATCACCATCTGTAGTGAGCAAAAGCCTTGTTTGCCTCTGCCATCTTGTGAGTGTCCTCACGCTTCTTGCAAGCGCCGCCCGTGCCGTTCATGGCGTCCATGATCTCGGCTGCGAGTCTTTCCTTCATGGTGCGCTCGTTTCTTGCTCTGGAATAAGTGGTGAGCCACCGCAGACCCAAAGTCTGCTTTCTCTCGGCTCTTACCTCCATAGGAACCTGGTAGGTAGCACCGCCCACACGGCGAGCCTTTACCTCCAGCTGGGGCATAATGTTTTCAAGAGCCTCGTTGAACGCCTCAAGTGCGTCCTTGCCTGTCTTTTCCGCAACTATCTCAAAAGCTCCGTAAACGATCTTCTGGGCAACGCCCTTCTTGCCGTCGAGCATGATGTTGTTGATAAGACGGGTAACTATTTCGGAATTGTACACAGGGTCACAGAGAACCTCTCTCTTTGCTATATTACCTCTTCTTGGCACAATACTTCCCTCCTTCATAATAATGATATCATCGGTACTCGCTTCTCCACATTCGCGTCGTCCAATGCAGAGGTTTCATCTATATAAAATGAATCTCCACAAAACAAAACTTGTGTGGTCATATGAGTTTACGAAAATGCTGCGGCAGATCACTTTCCTGCCTTGGGTCTCTTTGCGCCGTACTTGGAGCGGGCCTGATTTCTCTTGGCAACGCCCTGTGCGTCGAGAGTTCCTCTGATAATGTGGTAACGAACACCGGGCAGGTCCTTAACTCTTCCGCCTCTGATGAGAACAACCGAGTGCTCCTGCAGGTTGTGACCGATACCGGGAATGTACGCTGTTACTTCGTGACCGTTGGTAAGCTTAACTCTGGCAATTTTTCTCATAGCGGAGTTGGGCTTCTTGGGAGTAGCCGTTCTTACTGCGGTGCAAACGCCTCTCTTCTGGGGGGAGGAAAGGTCGATAGAAGTTTTCTTCTTGGAGTTGTAACCCTTCTGAAGAGCGGGGGCTGTGGACTTCTTTTCGATAACGTCTCTTCCCTTGCGTACAAGCTGATTAAAAGTAGGCATCAATACATCTCCTTTCATAGATTTTCATATGCTGTGCGGGTCTGCGATAACATACAATTACCCCAAACCCAACACGCACGTGAATAATTTTCCCATATTAATTTCCATTTGTCAATGATTTTATACATTTTTTTTCATTTGAGAAAATTTTTGTAGACATAAACATTAACCGCAGGATTTTTCGGAAATTCTCTTGTCACTTTTCACAAAAATTTCCTTTGAAATTTTGCACTCACCTCTGTCCATTGCTTGACAAATTGTGGCAAAAAGGGTATAATTACTGTAGTAATACGGGATTTTAGCTAAGTCACGCAATGTCAACAATATTTACTTTACAAATCCGGCGTATTAAACCGTTAAAGGAGAAATTTAAATGGGTATTTTCAAAAATTTATTTAAGGGCAAAGGCACACTAAAGCAGGACCTTTCGGATAAGCAGCAGCCGGGTGGGCTCTTCATCATTCATCTGCTTTTTGAGGAAAAATGCGGTATGCCCGACAGGGAGCTTATGAAAAGCGTTATGGACAAACATATAGGCGAGAATGAGCTTTTTACATACAATGAGACTACGGCAGGCTTTTCCGCAAAGAAATACACTGTCTGGTTCAAGGACGGCGCTGTGCCGCCTATGCTGATGATAACGGGCTGCACGGAGATCACCGATTGGCAGCCGGACGCTCTTACAATGTCACAGATGTGGGACTGTCCGGAAAAGGACGAAATATTTGAAAAATGCAGATATCAGGTGGTCGCCGCGGATATGATGGGGGCGGGAGTTCCCTATAAAAGCAGGGCGGATATGCTTATGGATTTTACGGAGGCTTTGCTTGAGATGTTCCCCGAATGTCGGGCGGTGATGTTTGATACATCGGGGAAAATGTTCACCCGTGAGGCGTTTCTCGGGCGGGAGATACCCCGTGAGGACAGGTTTGTTTATTTTGCCGTGAACGTGCGCTTTTTCAATATTGAAGGCACGGAGGATATGCTGGTGGACACTCTCGGAATGGGCACGCTGTTCCTGCCCGATCTCCAGTATCATTTTCACGGCATGGATCAGAATGCTGTTGTAAATCATGCCTACAATACGCTGTCTTACATTTACGCAAACGAATGCCCCATAAAAAGCGGCGATACCATTGACGGGATAAGGGACGGAGGGATTTGCCGTGACATTCAGTGGAAGTGCCAATTTGAAAATTCGCTTATTCAGCCACTGCGGGAGGTCATTGACGTGCATATGGGCGAACTTGCTTCGGGAGGGAGGAAATAAAAATGAAGACAGCGAAAAAAAGCTACGGCGGCAGCTCCTCTGTTATAATAGCTCTCTTTGCGGCAATTGCCGTCCTTATTCTTTCCTATGCTCTGACAAATCGGCTGACATATCTGCGGGAAGAGGCGCAGTACAAAGCTTTTTCCGAAAGCGTTTCCCGCTATGCCTTGGAATATGTTTACCGAAAATACGGCATTGAAGCGGAAATAGTCTCCGAAGGCGGATATAACCGCAGGCGGTACGACTTTGGCGTTGAATATCCCGGCTTTATATCCGCCGATTACACCATGAAAGACCGGAAGCCTGACGGCGGCGAAAGGGAGTTCACCGTGTATGTGTATGCCAACATCATGGCCTATGGCTTTTTCAGAAGCGGAGAAGACCTTTACTGCACCGACAATTACCAGCTGCCCGACATTGAGGAAGCTGTCAGGGAAAAGATAGTGTCGGCTTTCGGCGAAAGTGTGTATCTGCGTATGTCCTTTAATGGGAACTTGCCTCTTGACGTTCTTTATAACGGCAATAATCTTGACTATATTCTTAAAAATATCACCGGGACGATCGAAGCCTGCCTTTCCGATAACGCCGATTTAGGCAGCCCCGCCGTGACCGAGCTTTTGGGCAGCCTTAAAGGAAACGGCGAACTGTATTATATGTTCACTTTCTGGAACAGTCCGGAAATTCTCGAAGAATTTGCCGATTTTACCAATTCCCAAAAATTCAGGACTACGGGGCAGAACATCTGGTACGAACTGTACGTCCCCTATATAACCTCTTTTATCACCGATGAAACGGACAAGCCCCAAACCCTCTGCATGAGCCTTAGCGAGAACTGCGCCTACTGCTATTTCCCCGCAAACAGAGACCTGTCCTTCAGCAGTCAGTCCTATGCAAGGCTTACATCGCAGAATGCGGAAATATGCACATTTGACAGCATCGGCATCAAGAACTATATAGATAAAAATAATTGGATAAAGCCGCTGAGCAGGAGCTATTCCTTTGAAAGCGCCTCGGAATCGGGAAACGTCTGCATATACGTTCCTTTGGAAAATTTTGAAGAGTCGGGTATTGCGGCAGAAAACACAGCCTCCGTCAATCTGCAATTCGGCGGAGTTTCCCCCGTAGTAACAGTAAAGCCCCAGATATGCGGAGAATATGCGGTGTATGTCCTTGACCGGTATTCGATG
>CAMWLD010000192.1 GCA_947175005.1 uncultured Ruminococcus sp.
GCCCCCGTCCCCGCCAAAGGCTCCGCCCTTGGAACCCGAGTGGAGGTGACGCTTGTCGTCACCGGTGCGCTTGATATGCTTTTAGGTAAATGCATTTGTAAATTTTTTGTAAACTTTTCTTTTTCACCTACACAAAAAATCGGGAAACAAATCCCTCCGCAAAGGGATCCGTCTCCCGAATATTATCCCATCAGGTCAATGCGCCGACAATATCTCAGTCAATGATATACTGCTTGATATTCTCAAAGAACTCGGACGCATCATCGGTATGTGCCTCCAAAGCAATGGGCTTCGACAGGTCAAGGCTGAATATACCCATAATGGACTTCGCATCAACGGCATATCTGCCGGAAAGCAGGTCAACATCATAGTCGCACAGGGAAACCTCGGATACAAAGTTCTTTACATCATTAATGGTTGCCAGCTGAATCGTAGTCTTTTTCATAATAATATCTCCTTTTCATATGTGATATTTTTCAGGGAAGCGCCTGTTACGGCAGCCTCTTGTGAATCTTGCAGAGAATAACGGAAATTTTATCCGTTTCATATATAATAACAGGTTTTTGACCGCAAGTCAAGGGGGTTTGCAATTTTTTTATTTTTATTGTATAATAATTATAAGCTTATTTTTGGCAAAGGGGATCATTTTATGCACCTTGCCTATTTATTGGAGATTTTTTTATGAAAATTTGCTTTATAACATTCGGCTGCAAGGTCAACATCTGCGAAACCGAGGCCATGTCCCAAACCCTGCGGGCGGCAGGCCACGAAATCGTCACGGAACAGGACAAAGCCGAAATATTCGTCATCAACTCCTGCACCGTCACCGCCGAAAGCGACAGCAAGCTTATGCAGACCCTAAGACGGCTCAAAAGAGATCACCCGAACACGGTCACCGTGCTCACAGGCTGCTTTCCCCAGGCATTCCCCGAAAAGGCAGCCGCCGGTGACCTCCCTGCGGATATTATTTCGGGAAACACCGACCGTTCCTCTCTCCCACGTCTCATTGATGAATATTTCGGCACATCTCCCCGTATGCCTCTTTGCCGCATAATCCCCCATTCCCCCAAAGAAGCCTTTGAGGATTTGTCCATATCTTCAAGCCAAGTGCAGCGCACAAACCCAAACAGCACTGCGCAATGCAACACATTACAGCAAACTCCTGCCTCCTGCCTCCCCAATTCCTGCCTCCGGCAGCACACCAGAGCTTTTTTAAAGATACAGGACGGCTGCCCCGGCGGATGTGCATACTGCATTATACCCAAAGCAAGAGGAAATATCCGTTCCAAGCCCATTGAAAGTATAGTTGCCGAATCGGAAAAGCTTGCTGCACAAGGCTATAAAGAAATAGTCCTCACAGGAATAAACCTTGCCTTTTACGGCTGTGACCTTTGTGAGCCTAACGGTCACAGCGCCCCCAACGGAAACAACGGCAGCAACGGCAACGACAGTCACAGCGGAAAGCTGCGGCTGATTGACGCAGTGGAGGCGGTCTGTGCAGTGAAGGGAATTGAGCGGGTGCGCATCGGTTCTCTTGAACCCGAGCGTATCACCGACGGGGATATTTCCCGCCTTGCCGCCCTTGAAAGCTTCTGCCCCTGCTTTCACCTTTCACTCCAAAGCGGCTGCGGCAAGACCCTTGCGGCAATGAACAGGCGGTATACTCCCGAAATGTACAGCGAGCTTGTTGATAAACTGCGCAGCGCATTCTCCGATTGCGGTATCACCACCGATATTATGACGGGTTTCCCCGGGGAGACCGAGGAGGATCACAGGGAATCTATGGAATTTGCCCGAAAAATCGGATTTTCCGACATTCACGTATTCCCCTATTCCGTAAGAGAGGGCACACCTGCGGCAAATATGCCCCAAGTGCAGGTCGATGTAAAAAAGCGCAGGGCAAAAGAATTTTCCGAACTTGCCGAAGCCTCCGCCCGCAAATTCCGTGAAAGCCTCATAGGAAAAAGCTTTCCCGTGCTTTTCGAGCGGGAAAGAGCCGACAATATCCCCCATGGATATACGCCAAATTATGTCCATGTAAAAATTTTAACAAAAAATTCAGAAAAAAGTTTGCGTAATTCGATTTTTTATGTTACAATAGATAAGATAGGGGATGATTGCTGTTATGGTCAACTTGACCGTAACAATATCTCCGAAAGGGAATAAACATACTATGCCGCAATGTACAAAAGCTTTACGCTAAATACAAAGCTGCTTAAAAAAAGAGGGAGTTTTACTTATGTCAGTTTATCGGATCTATGTTGAGAAAAAGCCCGAATTTGCCACTGCCGCACAGGCGCTGCTGGGCGATATCAAAACAGCCCTGCGGCTGGAGGGCCTGAAGTCCCTGCGGATAATCAACAGGTATGACGCGGAAAATATTTCGACGGAGGATTTTGAGTATGCCCTGCCCAGAGTATTTTCCGAGCCTGCGGTAGATGTTGTCACCCGTGACACTCCGCAGATAAGCGGCTGCCAGCGTATCTTTGCGGTGGAATACCTGCCCGGGCAGTTCGACCAGCGTGCGGATTCCTGTGAGCAGTGCATTCAGATACTTATAGGCGGCGAGCGCTGCAAGGTGAAAAACGCCCGTATCTACATCACAGACGGCGTTATCACCGATGAGGAATTTGCCGCTTTAAAGAAATACATCATAAACCCCGTGGAAAGCAGGGAGGCTTCTCTTGCCGAGGTAAAGACCCTGGCGGTGAACTACGACATACCCACAGAGGTAAAGACCCTGAATGGCTTTATTGATATGGACGAAGCGGCTTTGGAGGGCTTTGTCAAGGAATACGGCCTTGCCATGGACGAGGACGATCTGAAATTCTGCCGTGATTATTTCAAGAATGAGGAAAAGCGTGACCCTACCATTACCGAGATCCGCATGATCGACACCTACTGGTCCGACCACTGCCGCCACACCACATTCTCCACCATTATCGACAGCGCAAATATCAATGCAGACTATATCCGCAGGACTTATGAGGATTATCTGAACGTCCGCCGTGAACTGGGACGGGAGGACAAGCCCGTGACCCTTATGGATATGGCAACCATTGCGGCACACAAGCTTAAAAATGACGGCAGGCTCAACGACCTTGACGAGAGCGAAGAAATAAACGCATGCTCGGTAAAAATAAAGGCAAATGTAAACGGTGAACCGAAAGACTGGCTTCTGATGTTCAAGAACGAGACCCACAACCACCCCACCGAGATAGAGCCTTTCGGCGGTGCTGCCACCTGCCTCGGAGGGGCTATAAGAGACCCTCTTTCGGGGCGCAGCTATGTTTACCAGGCAATGAGAGTTACGGGCGCTTCCAACCCCTTAGTGCCTGTGGAGGACACCATTCACGGAAAGCTGCCGCAGCGTAAGATAACCGTAGGCGCTGCCAACGGCTACAGCAGCTATGGCAATCAGATAGGTCTTGCCACAGGGCACGTATCCGAGGTATATCACCCCGGGTATGTTGCAAAGCGGCTTGAAATAGGCGCTGTAATAGGCGCAGCTCCCTATGAGAATGTTGTAAGGGAAACTCCCCTGCCGGGAGATGTTATCATTCTGCTGGGCGGAAAAACAGGACGTGACGGCTGCGGCGGTGCTACAGGCTCGTCAAAGTCTCATACCGAGCAGTCCCTTGAAAGCTGCGGCGCAGAGGTGCAGAAGGGCAATCCCCCGGAGGAAAGAAAACTGCAAAGGCTGTTCATGAACCCCACTGTCACCCATATGATAAAGCGCTGCAACGACTTCGGCGCAGGGGGCGTTTCGGTTGCCATAGGCGAGCTTACGGACGGGCTTGTGATAAATCTTAACGCCGTGCCCAAAAAATATGACGGGCTTGACGGCACGGAGCTTGCGATCTCGGAGAGCCAGGAACGTATGGCTGTAGTCGTAAGCAAGGAAAATATGAAGGACTTTATAAAGGCAGCCGCAAAGGAGAATCTGGAGGCCACAAAGGTAGCGGACGTAACGGAAGAACCCCGCCTTAAAATGAAGTGGAACAACAAGGTTATAGTGAACCTTTCCAGAGAATTTTTAAACTCCAACGGCGCACCCAAGCACACATCGGCTGTGATACAGCTTCCCATAACCACCCAGCCCCGCTCCTACACCGACAGCGCGGACAGCTGGTTCACCCTTATGACAAATCTTAACGTATGCTCCCAAAAGGGGCTTGTGGAGCGGTTCGACAGCACGATCGGCGCAGGCACTGTGCTTATGCCCTACGGCGGCAAATATCAGCTGACGCCCACACAGGCAATGGCGGCAAAAATACCCGTGCAGAAAGGCGAGACCGACACGGTTTCGGTAATGGGCTGGGGATATAACCCCTATGTCAGCGACAAAAGCCCATACCACGGAGCAATATCCGCTGTTATCGAATCTATTTCCAAGGTCATTGCGGCGGGGGGCAGCTATAAAAAATGCTGGCTCACTTTCCAGGAATATTTCGAGAGGACGCAGAACAATCCCACCCGCTGGGGCAAGCCCATGGCGGCGCTGCTGGGCGCATACAAGGCGCAGCTGGAGCTTGGGTGCGCAGCTATCGGCGGCAAGGATTCCATGTCGGGAACATTTGAAAATATCGACGTTCCCGCAACTCTTGTTTCCTTTGCGGTAAGCGTTACAAACAGCGGCAGGATACTTTCTCCCGAATTCAAAAAGGCGGGCAATAAGGTAATTTACATTACCCCCGAATATGACGAAAACGAACTGCCCAAGTGGGATTCCGTGCGAAGCGTATTTGAGAAAGTCGAAAAGCTCACTGACGAGGGCAGGGCTGTTTCCATATGGTCGGTAGGCTTCGGCGGCATTGCAGAAGGTATCGCAAAAATGGCTCTGGGCAACCGAATCGGCTTTAAGTTCACAAACAAGCCCCATAGGGACAGGCTTTTCTACTCCCGTTACGGCTCGTTCATCATTGAACTGGAGGGCGAGGCAAAAGAGGGCGAAAATGTTATCGGTGAGACCATTCCCGAATACAAAATAGACTGCGGCGAATATTCCGTTGACGGAATTGAACTTCAAAAGGCATGGG
>CAMWLD010000193.1 GCA_947175005.1 uncultured Ruminococcus sp.
AAATGCTGCCCCCCGAAATCAATGCTGTAGCCCTCATTTACCACATAGCTGTCCGCCTCGCCGTAAGCCATATCCCCGAAAATATTCCATAGCAGAGCAAAATTTCCGCTGCCGTTTCTCGAAATCTGCTCATAAAAAGGACCTCCCGAATCTACTCCCGCAGCAAAGGAAATTCCCCCCAGCCCCAAAAGAATTATCCCGAATATCACAGTCAAAGCAGGCAGACTTTTCCCGAAATAAGCTGAAAACGCCTCCTTTATCTCTCCCCCCTGCCTGTATATCCTCGCAAGCCTCACACCGTAAACGATCGACTTCACCCCGCCGTAAACCGCCGCACCCAGCATAACAGCAAGCCCCAGAAGATATACCACCAGCACCGCAGCGGCATTTTTAAGTCCCTCGCTCCCCATAAGGCTCACATTTCCGCCTATCATATCGGCAGCAGACATCACAATCCCGCCAACGATAAACAAAATCATCACAATGCGAATAGTGTTCTTTTCGCTCTTTTTATCCAAGTCCGTAATTTTCACCCCTTTTCACAAACCGACTGCACACCGCCCACACACATTATTAATTATTAATTCTCAAACCACTTCCTCCACCTCATAGCATTGCAGATTCCCCCTGAAATACTCATGCACCGCTCTCTCGGCAAAATCCTCGAAATTCACCCTTATGCAGTAGCTGTTGTCCTCACAGACAGGCAGCTGCAAATTGGACATATTCCCCAGATATTTCGTTTTCTCCGCCTGATCGTTCCCCTCGATAAATACCGCAAACCTGGCGTAATCATATCTGAAATAGCTGTCCGCCCCGTCGTCCGACTTCCACTCTATCTTCGCCTTAACAAAGGGCATTCCCTCGCTCTCTCCCTTTTTCTTCGGTTCAGGCTCATATCCGTCGTTAAAAAGCTTCACAAACCCCGTCACATAATTTCCCTGCATCTTCTCAAAAATAAGGATAACATACCCGCCCTCATAAATTATAGGCTCGGAATATTTGAGCTTTAACGCCCGACATTTCCCCCTGTATTTAAACGCAATGGCGTCTCCCTTTGTCCACGGATTTTCAAAGGGCTGCGCACGCTCTATCTTTCTCGGCTCGGGCTGCGGCTCGTCTAGGCTTTTCATAAGCTGGCTAACCGCTTTTTTGAATTTCATTTTCCCGAAAGGATTGCCCCTGTATTCACGGACAACATTCTCCGCCGCAGCGTCCGCCTTTGCCCTGAAATTCACAGTAAGCCTGCCGAAGCGGTGCATTGCCTGGGCAAGATTCAGCACCAAAAAGTCATATCTCCCCGCACTTATATCGTCCTCCCGCCGTGCAAAAAACATCTTCACCGCATCGTCATCGGTAGCGCTGTATTTCAGGCACTTGCCGTAATCCGCCCTTATCTCCGCAGCATATGTGCCCTCCAAAAATCTCTCATCATTAACAGCCATATCCGTCGGCCTCCTTTATACCGTTTATTATTCCCCCGCCAATTACCCTTTCGCCGCTGTACAGCGCGCAGGTCTGCCCCGCCGCGGGATTTTTCACAGGCTCGTCAAATTCTACCCTGTATATCCCCCGTTCATCAGGCGGATATATCACCGCAGACTGCTCTGTCGAATTATACCTTATCTTTCCCGAAACCGCCATAGGCTCCGTCAGCTCCTCCCCCGAGATCATGTTAAATTCCCTAAGATAAACGCTTTTTGCCGTAAGCGCCCTCGGAGAAAGCGTTACCGTATTGTCGGAAGGACTTTTCCCCGTCACATATACAGGCTGCCCGAAAGCCGCTCCCAAGCCCTTTCGCTGCCCTATGGTATATTTTATGTACCCCGAATGCCTGCCCATAACCTCGCCATCCTCGGAAATGAAATCCCCCTCCTGCGGACTGTACCCCGAAAACCTCTCTATAAATCCCGCATAATCCCCCGTAGGCACAAAGCATATATCCTGACTGTCGGGCTTTCGGGAATTTATAAGACCCTTTTCCTCTGCGATCTGCCTTATTCTTGATTTTTCCGTTCCCCAAAGTGGAAAAACCGTGTGCGCCAGCTGATAAGGGGTCATAAAGCACAGCACATATGTCTGATCCTTTTTCTTATCCGCAGGGCGGATAAGCTGCCGTTTCCCGTCAGCCTCCCTTATCCCTGCATAATGCCCCGTGGCAATAAAGTCAAAGCCAAGCAGCTCTGCCTGCCGGAGCATCATATCAAATTTTATGTGCCTGTTGCATTCAATGCAGGGGTTGGGAATCTCTCCTTTTATGTAGCTGTCCGCAAAGGGCTTCATTACCTTTTCACGGAAACGATCGGTAAAATTCAAAGTGATATGATCTATCCCTATCCTCCTGCAAACGCTTGCAGCGTCCTCCACATCATCAAGGGAACAGCAGCCTCTTTCAGCACTCTGACCTATATCGCTGTTATCGTAAAGCCGCAGCGTGCAGCCCATGACCTCATACCCCTGCTCTTTCAGCATAAGCGCCGCCACCGAGCTGTCCACTCCGCCGCTCATGCCCACAAGGACCTTTTTTCCCATCACCGCTTCCTCCCTTTCATAAATAAGGGTATCACGCTGACAATAAGCGCAGGAACAGGGCTTCTCAATAATTTATAAAGCAGCTCATACCCGTTCAATATGAAAAACAGCTTACCGAAGAATATAAGCAGCGCTATGACCGTGACCGCTCCCCCCCGCAGCAGGAACTGCGTTCGCAGCTTTGTCCTGCACGGTACGAACAGTATCCGCAAAGCCTTATGCTCCCTGCCCTCAATCCTCCCGAAAAATTTTCCCAGCCCCATAAAAAGCAGAAACAACACCACCCCCGCCATTACCTGCACGACCGCCATCTGACCGGGTCCGAACCTGAATCTTTTTATGATATACTCTATCCCATACGGAAATAAACTCCACCAAAAATATCCCATAAGCGCCGTCGGCAAAATATCCCACAGGTAAAAGACCTTGCCCCCGAAGCGAAAGAATTTCAGCGGAAAATTCGCAAACACCAGCGTGCCGCTTTCGGTAACATTTTTTATAAGCGTTACCTTTTTTTCGCTGCCGTCCTCTCAGGCTTTGATATATTCCTGCCGTCTCGAGCCGTCCGCCTCAAATTCGGCATTGCTCTTTTCAAAGCCCTCAAGGCTTATATCCAAAAGCCTCTCCGCCTCGAAAAATCTCTCCGCCCCCGCCATTTCCGATATTTTGTAGCCAAACTCAGGCATATGCAGATTCACCCTTTTCCCTTGAAATTATTTTTAAGACTTCCTCAAACCCCCGCGCCCTTACGCTGCATATCCCCCGCAGCTTTTCAAAATCGTCAAAATGCCCGCTGTCCATTCCCACCGTGTAAAAGCCGTTTTCGTAAGCGGTCTTTGACGCATGAGGGGAATCCTCAAACACAGCCGTTTCCCCGGGGACAGTACCCAAACGCCTTGCACATTCGTAAAATATATCCGGGCTTTCCTTCCCCGACCCAACCTCGTCGGATGTTATCAGAAATTCAAGGAATTCCCAAAAGCCGTTGTTTTTAAGCACACCCTCCGCCAAGTCTCTTTTGTTTGAAGTGGCGGCGCACATTTTTATCCCCCTTTTGCGGCATTCCCCCGCAAACTCCAAAGCATAGGGCATAAGCCTGACCTCGTAAAAATATTTTTCACGGACTATCTCCGTTATCTCCGCCCCAATCTCTTCCACGCTTTCGGGCAGGGAAAATTTTTCCTTCAAATACTCGCAGGCAGACGTGAAATGCAGACTTCTCATAGCCTCGGAAAATTCTCTGCTGTAAGGTATCCCACGCCTTTGAAGCAGTATCACATCCGACTCCGCCCATACCCCCATACTGTCCGCCAAAGTGCCGTCTATATCAAAAATTATACCCTTGATATTTTCCAAACCTCTCCGCCGCCTTTTCAGAAATTCCCCCTAAAAATACCGCCTAATCTATCACCGTGTATGTAAGTTCCTCCCATTTGAGCCTTACCCCGATGTCCGTTTCTTCGGGCAGCAAAGCCATTGCAATAAACAGCTCATTTCCCGAATCCTCTTTAAGCGTGGCATATTCCCCCTCGATCTTTGCCACCGTGTAAAATTTCGTTTCCATATTTTTACCTCCCGCTGATCTGTTGTTTGCACCAAAGAAGCGTTGAAACTTAGGGGATCACCGATGACTTTCAAATCTTCATTCCTCTTCGCAAAGCTCCACCCATTCATCCGTCAGCTCTCCCGACTGCCTTTTCAGTTCCTCATACTCTGCGCACTTTTCATTCATCAGCTTGAAATCCGCCGTAACCTCGGGAGAGATCATCTCTGCGGAAACTACCTCCATGCGCTTTTCAAGCTCATCAATAAGCCGCTCCAGCTCCTTTATCCTGTTACGCCGCTGTGCCGCCGCAGCCCGCTGCTCCTTTGAACGGTAGGTGTTCTCCTTTTTTTCTTCACGTTCCTCACGCTCTTTTTCCTGCTTTACCGCCGCTTTTGCAGCCTCTGCCGCCTCCGCGCGGGACTTTTTCTTCTCCAGATACCCCTCGAATCCCCCCTCAAATTCCTCAACACTCCCGGGTGTTATCTCGAAAATTCTCCCGCAGACCTTTTTAAGCAGATACCTGTCATGAGAAACCAGTATGACCGTGCCCGTGTATGCGTCCAAAGCCTCTTCCAGTACCTCCTTGGCGTCAATGTCCAGGTGGTTCGTAGGCTCGTCCATTATCAGCACATTTCCCCGCTCCAGCATCATAACCGCAAAGCTAAGCTTAGCCCGCTCGCCGCCGCTTATTACCCCTACTTTTTTGAAAACATTCCCCCCCGTCAGCAGCACCAGCCCCAAAAGGCTTCTCACCTGCTGCTCGGTAAATCCCGGGCGGCGGTCGTGTATCTTGTCAATGACGCTCTTGTTAAAATCTAACAGAGAGCTTTCCTGATCGAAGTATGCTATCTTGATATTCTTGTTCCACTCTATCCTGCCGCCCCCCGGCGCGAGCGTGTTGGGGTTGTTGTGCGGATGCGGGGGGTTGCCCGGGGCGGGGGGTGCGGGGGGGG
>CAMWLD010000194.1 GCA_947175005.1 uncultured Ruminococcus sp.
TTCCATCAGTGCCTGTATTGATTTTATCGGTCCCCATGGGAAGCCCCACCAGCCGCCGAACAGGGTCATAAGGATACATATGAGCTGTTCCCTTGATGATTTTTTTGCCGGACGCAGTGCGCTGCTTCTTGTAAATGTAATAACAATGATCGAGAAGCAGTAGGTGTACCGAACAAGGCCGGTATTGAGGGAATAAAGCTCTCCCTTGTATTCGCAGCTTTCCCCGGAAAGTAAACGGTCGCGGTTAGAATTCAGAAATGCCTCAAACTCCTTATCCTGCCTGTCCCAGATGATCCGAAACACAAATGCGGATACCCACGAACCGATAATAAGAAAACCAAATAATGAAGAGATAATAAGATTTAATATCATAAAAAAACCCCTTTATGTAATTTTTTATCGGATTTTGCCGATACAACAACAGTATACAACATAATAAAGTAAATGTCAATATTTTTTTGCGTAATTTTCCGTTTTTTTATATTAATTGCCGAATATATTGTATCAAATTCCGATTTGAATGAATAGTATATGTAAGGCGGAGCTTTTACGGGAAATTCACGGATAATGCTTCCGACCGACTTTATTTTTTGAGGTGATTTTTTATGAAAATGGTAGTGGTGAAAAGCCCCAAGCTTCTGGCAGGAATTTTCCGCATAATTTTCGGAATAAAAAAAGAACCCCAGGAATAAAATTACATAGCAGACAAGGGCGGGAAAATGCAGCTGCAAATTCCTGCCCTTAATTTTTAAGGGAATACCGATCAAACCGCCTTAAATTTTTGTACTTCTGTAAGTGTACAAATGGCTATGAACGGCGGCTTTCCTCCGCCTGCGGCGAGAGAAAGTCTATGGTCGGTCAGTTGGGAGGCTTTTTATGAAATGTACTTTTTCCGAGCTTCGTGATCTTGAGGTCATTAATGTGGAGGACGGTTCAAGAATAGGATATGTTGACGATTTGGAAATAGACTGCGACACAGGGGCGGTCACAAGTCTTATCATCTGCGGCAGGGCACGGCTTCTGGGGCTTATGGGCAGGGAGGAGGACATTGTTATAGGCATTTCGGATATAAAAAAAATAGGGGAGGACACGGTGCTTGTAAGTGTAAATAATAAAAGATTGTGCAAAATGCCTAAAAAAGATAATGAAAATCTGTTTGATTAAGTGGAAAATGATACTTGCATTTTTTGTTTAAATATGGTATAATATCAAGGTAATTCGCACGCCGAGGCTTTCCGCTTGCGGTGCTGTTGTGTGAGTTCCCGAATTTTCGGGTTTGGCACAGCGGTTATAAGCGGGCAAAAAGGTGCGGCGGAGGATAAATTAAAGCCCCATAAGCGGGCATAATAACCGGGAGGAAATTAAAAATGGGCGTAGTATCAATGAAGCAGCTCCTTGAAGCAGGAGTGCACTTCGGTCACCAGACAAGAAGATGGAATCCTAAAATGGCTCCTTACATCTTCACCGAAAGAAACGGCATCTACATCATCGACCTGCAGAAAACCGTAAGAAAGCTTGACGAGGCATATGCATTCATCAGAAGCGTTGCCGAAAACGGCGAGAACGTTCTCTTTGTAGGAACAAAGAAGCAGGCAGGGGATTCCGTTAAGGAGGAGGCCACCAGAGCGGGCGCTTATTATGTAAACGCAAGATGGCTCGGCGGTATGATGACCAACTTCAAGACCATTCAGAGAAGAGTTGCAAGACTGGCACAGCTTCACACCATGCAGGAGGACGGCACTTTCGACCTGCTTCCCAAGAAGGAAGTTGTAAAGCTGGAGCTGGAGATCGAGAAACTTGAAAAATATCTTGGCGGTATCAAGGAGATGAAGAAGCTCCCCGGAGCGCTCTTTATCGTTGACCCCAGAAAAGAAAAGATCGCTGTATCCGAGGCTAAGAAGCTGGGTATTCCCGTAGTAGCTATCGTGGACACCAACTGCGATCCCGATGACGCGGACTATGTTATCCCCGGCAATGACGACGCTATCAGAGCCGTTAAGCTCATAGCCGGCGCAATGGCCGACGCTATCATCGAGGGCAGACAGGGCGAGCAGCAGGCTGCCGAGGCTGCCGCAGCTGAGGCGGATGAAGAGGCAGAGGCTGACGCGGAGTAATCCAAATAGCAGACGGACAAGGCAGACACCCAATGTCTGCCTTGATTTTGGAATATAATTTTTATCCCAATCAGACTTCGTGTTCCCAATATAATTGAGGTATCATACAAGTCTGCATGTGAAGGAGGTAAGAACCGTGGATAAACAGGTCATTCATATATATGGCGCCTCCGGTTCCGGAACTTCTACTATTGGCAGGTTTATTTGTGATAAAGCAGGATTTTTTTTCATGGATTCGGATGATTATTTTTGGGAAGAAACAAATCCGCCCTTTCAAATCAAAAGAAATACTTCTGAAAGAATTGCCTTGATGAAAAATGATATTGAAAGGCATGACAAGGTAGTTATTTCCGGTTCACTTGTTGGTTGGGGTGATGAGCTGATACCTTTCTTTTCATTGGCTATTCGTGTAGCAACAGATACTGCAATACGAATTGACCGATTGAAGAAAAGAGAACGGGAGCGCTTCGGAAGCCGTGTCGATTTGGGTGGAGATATGTACGAAAGCCACCAAGAATTTCTTGATTGGGCAGCGTCTTATGATAATGGTGACATAAATATGAGAAGCAAATCAAAACACGACGAGTGGCAAAAACAATTGCAGTGTCAGATAATTTTATTGGACGGAAGTTTGGCTGTAGAAAAGAACTTTGAAATAATAAAGCAATATCTATAGCTTTCAGTTTATATAATGCTTTGCGAAATTAAAAATTTATAAATATTCACCCGGTTAGTTTAGAATAACACAAAAACAAATTGGGAATAATTTTTAGGAGGAATTAAAAATGGCAAAGATATCACCGCAGGAAATAAAAGATTTGATGAAGTCCACAGGCGTAGGCATGATGGACTGCAAAAAGGCTCTTGAAGAGGCAGAGGGAGACAGAGAAAAGGCTGTTCAGCTTCTCCGTGAAAAGGGTCTTGCAACACAGGCAAAGAAGAGCGGCAGAGTGGCCGCAGAGGGCATTGTTACAGCGGTTGTTGAGGGCAATGTGGGCGCAGTTGTCGAGGTAAATATCGAGACCGACTTTGCTGCCAACAACGAGGAGTTCAAGGCATTTGTAAATTCTGTAGCAAAGACCGTTATCGAGAAGAACCCCGCAGATGTTGAGGCTCTCAAGGCCTGCACTATCAGCGGCGGCGACAAGAGCGTTGAGGAGACCTTGCAGGATCTGTTCATCAAGATCCGTGAGAATATGGTAATCCGCCGTTTTGAGAGATTGGAGGGCACTCTTGTTCCCTATGTTCACGGCGGCGGCAGCATTGGCGTAATGGTTCAGCTGGATACCGATCTGCCCGCAGACAAGGTTTTCGAGACCGGAAAGAACTGCGCGCTCCAGGTAGCGGCTATGAATCCCGCATACCTTAACCGTGAGGCTGTTCCCGCATCCGTTCTGGAGAACGAAAAGACCATTATCATGGCTCAGATGGCAGAGGATCCCAAAATGGCTTCCAAGCCCGAGCAGGTAAGAGCAAAGATCGCCGAGGGCAAGGTTGGCAAGTACTACAGCGAGAACTGTCTCTTGGAGCAGGCTTATGTCAAGGACGACAAGGTAAACGTTGGCAGTTATGTTGCAAGTGAGGCTAAGGCTCTGGGCGGCAAGATCGAGGTTGCAAAGTTCATTCGTTTCGAGAGAGGCGAGGGAAGCGAGAAGAAGGCAGACGATTTTGCGGCAGAGGTTGCTGCAATGGCAAAGGGCAATGGCTGATTGACCTGCCGATTGTCGTTCTGTACCGAGTGACTTTAAAAATACAAACCGTTCGTCCCATATGCGGGGCGAACGGTTTTTGCTTTTTATAGGAATTTCAACAGGGGAGAGGCACTGAATATTTTACTCTGACTAAACAGTATTTTTCTCGACTTTGAGAACATGATCGCTGTTTTCGGTTACGCTGTATGTATCGAACATTTCGAGTATTGCCTCTTTTTGAGCTTCATTTTCCTCCGACCGGTCGTAACGTATCTCCAAATATTCCAGCTTATCCCAATTTTGCAAAAATTGAACATAATCAATATTATCTGTGTATACCGAAAGCCTTTTTACCGACTCAAGCTTTTCAAGCGAGGACAGATTTTTGACTATAAGTCCATCGTAATAATTAAAGTCATTCGCTGAACACGGTTCATTCTGACTGTCGTAATCTATATAATTTGTCACCCATGATACAGGCGCAATGTTCTCCATGCCGAAGCAAAGAAAAATTTTTCTGCCGTTTAATTCATTTGACGGGTGTTGCTTTAAGTAGTCTGTTATAAGTTTTTTCACCGTTACAACATCATCAGCGCAGTCAAAATCATATGTGTGTATGTATTTATTTTTAATGTCAAAGTGGACAATAAAAGCATTACCTTCATGCACTATATCCCGAAATAAATAACACTCCAGCTTAGCATTATCCAAAATATTTGCAATTTCCTTACAATAACCAATTGATGTAAGAGAAGATTTATGAACCAAAAAGAAAAATGTAAGTATTATTAAAGCAACACAAAATACTTTAAGAACATTTCTGACTTTCATATGATGATAACCTCCCGTCTGTTATTTCACCGACAGCAGTTCACGTTGCCGCTTCTATCGCTTTCATCAGCACGTCCACATCAACAGGCTTCGGGATATGCCCGTTTACACCCGCGCTGAAAGCCTCCCTGCGGTCATCCTCAAAGGCATTGGCGGTCATGGCGATTATGGGTATATCCGCCCTGCTTTCGTCGTGGAGCGCTCTTATTGCCCTGGTAGCTTCCAGTCCGTTCATCACAGGCATTTGCACATCCATAAGAATAAGCCTGTAATAGCCTGCGGGAGCTGTCAGCAGCATATCAATGGCTTCCCTGCCGTTATTGGCTATTTCCACGGTAAAGCCTGCGTCGGTGAGAATATCCGAAGCTATTTCCTGGTTAAGCTCATTGTCCTC
>CAMWLD010000195.1 GCA_947175005.1 uncultured Ruminococcus sp.
CCCCTCCCCCGACCCAACGCTTATTTTGAAAGTAGGGGTTTGTTTAGAGTTGTTAATGATGATTAGCTTGAATTGCGTTCTTGACCGATAAGGGATTTACAATTTGTGAAATGTTTGAGGACTTAGCAAATGCAAGTTAAGTTAGCCCCACAAAAAACGTTTGCTTTACAATGTATTGATTTTGTCTGAAGTCGGGCTGTGCTTAAATGTGTTTTGAAGAGAAACATTTGCACATTTGCAAAAATCCCTTGACTAATACAGGGAAAAATGCTATAATTAAATTTGATAAATTATTACGGAAAAAGGTGATAACATGAAAGCAGATTTTGATTACCTCTGGACGGATAAAAAGCGGACAATATTCGGGCTGCCCATTTCCTTTACAAGATATTTTCTCACCGAAAGCAAGTTCATTACCCGAACGGGATTTTTTACCGTTGTGGAGGACGAATTCGACCTGTACAGGGTCACAGATAAAAAGCTTGTTATGCCGCTTTCCCAGCGCATTTTCGGCTGCGGAACGGTCATTATAAATGTCCGCGATGTGGACACTCCCGTCAAGGAGGTAAAATCAATAAAAGCCCCCAGGGAGCTTATGAAAATGATCGACGGGCAGGTGGAAAAGCTTCGTGACCGCTACAATATCCGCGGCCGTGACATGATAAACGGACACTGCGAGAACGAGCATGAAACAGGTCCCGACGGAGATGACGGCAATGCTTGAATTTATCACCGAACGGCAAAGCTGCTGGGAAAAGCTTGCCTCGGAAAAACGCCCCATATTCCTTTACGGCATGGGCAACGGAGCGGATAAAATATTATCGGTCATGGAAAGCTTCGGCGCTGCCCCTGCGGGCTTTTTCGCCAGCGACGGCTTTGTGCGGGGGCATTCCTTTCACGGGCATAAGGTGCACTCCCTGTCGGAGATAGAAGCCATATTTGATAATTTTGTTATAGTCCTTGCCTTCGGTGCGGGCTACAGTTCTCTGTATAATAAGATCATGGAAATTTCCGGGAGGCATACCCTTATTGCCCCCGATGTTCCCGTGGTGGGCGGGGGACTTTTTACTTATGAATATGCCCTGGAAAATGCCGAAAAAATTGAAGCCGTTTATAATCTTTTGGCGGACGATCTTTCGAGAGACGTTTACAAGAATATTCTTAATTTCAAGATAAGCGGCAAGCCCGAATATTTACATAAGATCACCACCGATAAAAAGGAAATTTGGGATAATGTTCTGCGCCCCGACGGTGATGATGAGAGCGGCGGGATATACATTGACATGGGCGCATACAACGGCGACACCGTTAAGGAATTTACCGAGTTTACGGGGGGGAATTACAAGCAGATCTTCGCCCTTGAGCCCGACCCGAAAAATTACCGCAAGCTTGAAGAAAACACGGCGGAATTACCGAACATTCACCTTTTCAACGCCGCCGCATGGAATGAGGACGGGCTTGTAAATTTTGCGGGGCGCTCGGGCAGAAACGCCTCTGTAGATACGTCAAACTCCGCTGCCTCAAAGGTAAAGCCCGCCCCTGCCCTGCGTGGGGACAGCCTTTGCGAAAAGGCGGACTACATCAAAATGGACGTTGAGGGGGCGGAAAAACAGGCTATAGAGGGGGCGGCGGAGCATATAAAAAAAGGGTGCAGACTGAACATTGCCTGCTACCACCGCACCGAGGATATTTTCGCCATTCCCTTGCAGATACACGCTCTCAATCCGAATTTGCGGCTTTATATGCGCCACCATTTGTACATTCCCGCATGGGATACGAATTTGTATGCAAAATAGGCGACATCAATATGCAAAATTTGCACACAAAAAAGCAGCCAAGAGGCACATTTGCTCTCGGCTGCTTTTTTGTTCGGGAAATTCCGACTATTCAATAATAAGTTCATTCGCGGACGGCATATACACGTGCTTGCCCGCAAGCGACAATATATCCCGTATAGGTTCAATATCGTCGCATACAAATTCCACATAGGAATTCTGCTTGTCCTCTTCGTTTTCCTTATCATAAAAATCCCCGCACAAACAAAAAAAATCATCTAAAATATCTTCCAAAGGGTATTGGGAAACGTCCGGGCTGTCAGGGGCATTCTCACCGAATTCCGGCTCCTGCTCAAAAACAAGAGAGGTCACGTATTGCACATCTTCCTCATCCCAGCGATATATGCAGCCGCTTTTGTCGCCTATCCGCTTGTAGTATTTCCGACCGTCGTGCTCTATGTATAAATATTTTTCAAACTCGCTGTCCTTCCACTGCTGCCAGCCAAGCAGCAAACGTATTTTCTCCGCTTCATCCGGGTCGGTTACAGGGTCAAGCTCCAGACCGGAAGGATCCGCTTTTTTATATATCCCCCGCTCGACTTCTTCATATTCCGGACTGCTGTATTTGGGTGCATTATATAATCTGATATTTTTCATTGTATTTCCTCCGTAATTTTTTTACCGTTATGAGCATTATTTGCTGTCACTTATTTTTTATCGTTTAACTCCGTTCCCTCAATAACAAAATCTATTTTTCCTCCCGCAATGTCCGTCCTGACGCAGGTGACACGCACCTTGTCGCCCACGGAGTAAACGGTCTTGCCGTCTTTGGAAAGGGAGAAATGTCCGTCATATTCGTAAACGCCGTCGGGGAGAGTTTCTATTTTTATAAGCCCCTCAACCGTGTTGTCCAGCTGTGCGTACATACCGTATTCGGTAACGCCGCTTATCATGGCGTCATAGCTTTCGCCCAGATGTCCCGACATATATTCCGCCATATAGCAGTCCTCGCACTCCCGCTCCACACGCATGGCGGTAAGCTCGCAGTCGGAGGACTGGAGAGAAGCGGCGGCGGCAAATTTCCCGAACCTCTTTGCGATAACATCGGCGGGAGTTTTATTATAGCATGCCTCGGTAAGAATACGGTGAATGGCAAGGTCGGGGTAGCGGCGAATGGGCGAGGTGAAATGGGCGTAATCCGCCAGCACAAGCCCGAAATGCCCCAAAGGTTCATTGGAATATTTCGCCTTTGCCATACTCCGCAGCACCATGCTGTTGATAACAACTGAAAGGTCGCTATCCTTGGAATTGCGCAGAATCTCGGCAAGATGAACGGGCTTTACATCGGTAAAATGAGAATGCTGTATACCCAGCCGCTCAACTACCTCCATAAGCTCGGAAATTTTCTCGGGGGACGGGTCCTCATGAACACGGAAAACAAAGGGCAGCTGCCGTTCTCTTGCGGTTTTTGCGGCGGATTCGTTTGCCATGAGCATAAATTCCTCGATAATGACCTCCGCCGCCCCTCGGTCACGGCGTTTAACGTCTATGCAGCGGTCGTTTTCCACAATAAGCTTGCATTCGGGGGTCTCTATCTGGGGAGCGCCCCGCTTTATTTTGTTGGCGGTGAGAATGTCCGCCAGTTCTTTCATTAAAAAGATATTGTCATATAAGCCGTCGTATTTTTGAGCGATTTCGGCAGGGACATTTTCGGGAGTGTCCTTATGGGAGAGGATTTGATTTATCTCGCTGTAAACGCCCTTGACACGGGAACGGATAACGGTTTTGGAGAATTTGTATTTTTCCAGTTTCCCCTCCGCGGAAATTTCCATTAAACAGGAAAACGCCAGCCTGTCCTCACAAGGGTTAAGTGAACAGATACCGTTGGAAAGGGCAGGGGGAAGCATGGGAATGACCTTGTCGGCATAGTAAATGGAAGTGCCCCGCATAAATGCGTCCTTATCAAGCTCCGAGCCCTCTTTTACGTAGTGGGAAACATCGGCAATATGCACGCCCAGCTTATAGCCCTCGGGGGTTTTCTCAATGCTTACGGCGTCGTCAATATCCTTTGTGTCCGCGCCGTCAATGGTGAAAATTATCTCATCACGCAGGTCAAGACGGCTGTAAAGATCGCGGTCGGTAATGGTCATACCGCCTATATGCCGTGCCTCGTCCTGCACCGCAAGAGGAAAATCGGTTTCAATATCGTTCATGAAAAGAATAGCATCTGCGCTGCTTTTCGCCCTGTCTGCGCTGCCGAAAACCCCTGTAATATCGCACCTGTGGTCGGCATGGCGCTCTCCCCTGCGGGTTATCACCGCAAATATCTTATCCCCGACACACGCCCCCGGACGGTTTCGGTCAACGGCAATAAGGTCACGGCAAAAGCTGTCGGGGCGCACCTTAAATTCGCCCTCTGCCTCCTCCAGTATCCCCGTAAATTCGGAAAAGCCCTCCTTTGCGACCGCCTCCACCTTAGCCTCGGGGGACTCTCCCTTTGACTCGATAAAGCTGCACACCACCGTATCCCCGGGCATTGCCCCTTTAAGATATTTCCCCGGCACGAACATTTCCGTGCCCGTATTATCCTTTACAAAACCGAAGGTGCGGTTTATCCGTGCAACGGTTGCGGTAAACATTCCATGGGCGGCAGCAAGGGTATATCCCTTTGAATTTGAGATAATATCGCCGTTTTCGGAAAGATACCGCAGTGCCCTTTTAAAATCCTCACGGGAAATTTTCTTCCCCTTTACCTTATTGAAAAGTTCCTTTTCCGACAGTGTTTTTTTACCCGCCTGATTCAGAACATTAAGTATCCTTGCAACACATACCTGTGAAAATTCCATTTTTTTACATTCCTTTATTATAAATTTGTTCAATGTGCATATTTAAATGCGTATCTATCTCAATCTTCAATTCATCTAAGTACGCCGGGACTGCGCATAATTTTTCCGTTTCGACCCCGGTAAAATTGCTCCAATTTAACGGGATATAATGAGAACTGTGCAAAAAATTATGACAGCTGCTGCACCATATCCATAAACCGCCCCGCCTTGTATTTAAATTATGTACCTGCATATACAGGTGAACCGATTTTTGACCGCATTCGGGACAAAAATAGGGGGCAAATTCCGAACGCTCCATACACCCGAAAACATACTCAATCATATTATCATCATAATCTTCCCACACCTTGCTGTTCACCCCCGACTCACTCATCTTTTAC
>CAMWLD010000196.1 GCA_947175005.1 uncultured Ruminococcus sp.
ACAAATTTATTGCGGTTCCCCCGATCGTTATTTCGATAGGTGCTGCGGTTTCGGCGTTCACTTCTAAACGGCGCAGGAAAAAATAATTTCATATTCGGACGGGAAATCCTATGCGGGTTTCCCGCCTTTTTATATCGGACGGATTCTCCTGCCTCTTGCTTCTTGCTTCTTTATGGGCATCTTATGCAGCCGAAACGGCAGGTCATGCATGCGGGGATTGACTTTTTTCACGGCAGGGATTATAATAAAATTCGGAAAGGCGGCGGGAAGTATGAAGATCGAAATTATAACGGACGAAAATGCGGATGATCTGAAAATTTCCGTTACGTGCAGGCAGTTGTCGCCGGAGGTGGAAAAGCTCATTGCGGTGCTCAGAATGACGGATCATCAACTTACGGGAAGAAAAAATGATGAGATACATCTGCTGGACATTGCCCGGGTCATTTATATTGAAAGCGTGGACAGGAAGTGCTTTATATACACGGCGGAGGATATTTATGAATCGGAGTTCAAATTATATGAGCTGGAAAGGCAGCTGGAGGAATACGGCTTTTTCAGGGTGAGCAAATCGGTGCTTATACATCTCCACAATGTTCAATCCCTTAAAGCGGACATCAACCGCAGGATAAGGATAACAATGTCAAACGGCGAGCAGATAATTGCCTCGAGACAATATGCGGATAAGCTGAAAAAACGGCTGGGGGTGATATGATGAAGGAGAATCAAACTGTTTTTGATTATCTCGGGCTGACTATGATAATGTTCGGCTTTACAATGGCGGTGCTTAATATTTTCTGCATTTTTTTCGGTGACTCCGCAGTCGGGTATTCCTCGATCTTTGAGCTTGGCAGCAGGGGGATAACCGTTAAAACGGCGGCGCAGTTTCTGGGCGTTTGCGCGATCATTTCGGGAATGAGGTTTATGTTTTTTTCCGATATTATTATAAAAAAAATGCCCATAGGTTTAAGAACGGCGTGTATGCTGATAGGAGTGATAATTGTGATAACGGTGTTTACGGCTGTGTTTAAATGGTTTCCCGTAAACGACCGCAAGCCTTGGATAATGTTTTTTATCTGCTTCGGAATATCATTCTTAGGCAGCTGGCTGATAATGATAGCCAAGGAAAAAGCAGAAAACAAAAAAATGGCAGAGGCTTTACGAAAATTAAAAGAGGAGGAGAATGCACAGTGAATGAGATAATACAGGCTAAAAATATTTCCCGTGATTTTGCAGAGCGGCGAGTTCTGAACGGCATTGACCTGAATGTAAAAAAGGGTGAAATATTCGGGCTGCTGGGTCCCTCGGGGGCGGGGAAAACAACGCTTATAAAAATTCTTACGGGGCAGCTGGAGCAAAGCGGAGGGGAATGCGAGATACTGGGAAAAAAGGCGGATTCGCTCACTGTTTCCGACCGTAAAAAAATCGGCGTTATGATGGACGACAAGGGGTTATACGGCAGGCTGTCGGTATATGATAATATGAAATTCTATTCGGATATTTACGGAACTCCAAAAAGTGAGATTGACGGGATATTAAAGGGTACGGGCCTCATTGAAGCAAAGAAAACCCCTGTTTCCAAGCTTTCAAAGGGCATGAAGAACAGGCTTTCGCTGGCGCGGGCAATGATGAACAAGGCGGAGATAATTTTTCTTGACGAGCCTACCTCGGGGCTTGACCCTGTTACAACAAAGCAGATACATAAGATACTGCTGGAGGCGAAAAATTCGGGGACTACCGTATTTCTGACGACTCACAATATGTATGAGGCGCAGAACATATGTGACAGGATATCGCTGCTCAGCGGAGGAAAAATTATTGAAGAGGGTGCGCCTAAGGAGATATGTGAAAAATATGATGATCGGGGGAAGCTGGAAATAACCCTGACCGACGGGGAGAATGTTTCCCTGAAAAACGGCAGTTCATCGGCGCAGACGGTAAAGGATTATCTTGAAAAAAATATGATAAAATCGATACATTCCACCGAACCCGATCTGGAAACGGTGTTTATAAAGCTTACGGGAAAGGGGCTTGAAGAGGCCTGAAGGTTACGGGACGTCCCCTAAGCTTAAGCGTTTTTTAATGCACAAGATCAAGTAAAGGAGCTCTAAAAAATGAACAATATTACGGCGATATTTAAAAAGCAGCTGACCGATACCTTGAAGAACAAAGCTGTTCTGATACAGTTTTTGATGTTCCCTGTGATGACTATCATTATGAATAATTCCGTGAAGATAGAGGGAATGCCGGAAAATTTCTTTGTAAATCTTTTTGCGGCAATGTTTGTGGGAATGGCGCCTCTTACGAGTATGGCATCGATAATAGCAGAGGAAAAGGAGCAGAGCACGCTGAAGATACTTGTTATGTCGGGGGTAAGGCCTTATGAGTATCTGATAGGGGTGGGGAGTTATGTGTGGATAATGTGCATGGTCGGGTCTGCTGTGATAGCAGCAGCGGGGCATTATGAGATGAGGGATGCTGTGCTGTTTTTATGCATTATGGCAGCGGGGATATTAGCGTCGCTGCTTATAGGCGGGGCGATAGGGGTAATGAGCAAAACGCAGATGGCTGCGACCTCGGTAACAGTGCCTGTGATGGTGATATTTGCATTTTTGCCAATGCTGTCTATGTTTAATGAAAGCATTGAAAAGATAGCGAGGTTTACATATTCGGAGCAGATAAGCCGCAGTCTTGCGGGCATTGGAAGCACGGGCATGGATATGAAAGGTATCGGCATTGTGGCAGCAAATATGATCGTTTTTGCGGTGATATTTTTTGCAGCTTACGAGAAAAACGGATTGGAAAGTGACTAAAGCAAGTAAGCGCACACACTTCAAGCGGGTTTCCAAAGGGGTGCGCCCCTTTGGCGAGTCAAGGGCAGCGCCCTTGCGGGGGTCGGGGGGCGGAGCCCCCTCTAACAGCCGCCGAAAATAAACGCACTTCAAGAGTACCCCCAAAAGCGCCGCCCGATTCGGTAAAATGTAAAACAAAGTCACGCAAAGCACAGTATCTCACAACCGCCGAAAAAGTAAAAATCGGGCGGCGCTTGCAGCATAGAAACGTGTGACGAACTTCACACGTTTCATGCTGCCGCCCGTAAGGGCGAAGTCGCTGACAGGTGCGAACAAAGTAAAGCGACACGCCAAACACATAATGCCTTATTATACAGGCAAATAAGGGCGACGGCTCGGCTGTAGCCTCGGCTCGGTGCGCCCTTACGGGCGGCAGTATGAACTCACGGCATTCGCCGTTCGTTCTATACTGCTGCGCCGCCCGATTTTTACATTTTTGGCAGTTGCGAGATGTCGTGTTTTGCGTGACTTCGATTCATAGGTTAAGTGAATCGGGCGGCGCTTTTTGGGGTGATCTTGAAATGCGCTTTATTTTAGGCGGCTGTCAGAGGGGGCGCTACCCCCCGTCCCCCGCAAGGGCTCCGCCCTTGACCCGCCAAAGGGGTCCCCCCTTTGGAAACCCAAGTGGCGTATGTGCGCTTGTATGCCTATAACAATGCGGCTATCCCCGAGATAATACCGCATATGACAAGCCCTGCAAGTGTGGGTATGATTATGGCGGCAAGAGTTTGCTTCACAGATCCCGTTTCCTTTTTCACGGTCATACAGGCGGTAGCACATGGGAAATGACAGAGCATAAATATCATAGTACAAAGCGCAGTGACCGTTGTCCAGCCGTTAGCTCTAAGCAGCTCGGCAAGCGCGGACACGCCCTCATAATCCACAGGCGCTCCCGCTCCCGTATAGATCATAAGCATTATGGGGATAACGATCTCATTGGCAGGAAATCCCAAAACAAAGGCAAGCAATATTGCCCCGTCCATGCCGAATACCCGTCCTGCGGGTTCGAGAAAATCGGCGCATATCCGAAGAATGCTTGTGCCGTCTATCTGCACATTCCCCATAATCCATATTATCAGCCCTGCGGGTGCGGCGGCTGTTACGGCTCTCCCCAGAACGAAAACAGTTCTGTCCAGCAGTGAGCGCACCAGCACCTTGCCTATCTGCGGACGTCGGTAGGGGGGCAGCTCCAAGGCAAACGATGCGCTTTCCCCTTTAAGCCAGGTTTTGGACAGAACAGCGGAAAAAAGAAACGTGAGCAGCGCCCCCAGCAGTATCATTGCTGTTACCATAAGGGCAGAGACCCCGTCGCCGCTCAAACCGCCCACTGTGAAAAATGCGGCTGAAAGGGCTATCAAAGTGGGAAATGCTACAATATAGTAAATGCAACAAACACACCCCTATACGCTGATGATTACATAACAATAGACATAGACGTAAAAAGCGAACCGAATTACCCGCAGATATTCAAAGGATACAGGACAGCTAACGGCATAAAGCAAGCAGACTTGGCAAGGATAATGGGCGTTAGTCCCTATACGTTAAGAAGCTGGGAACAGGGCAAAGCGAAACCGCCATACGATATATGGCGGCTACATAAGGATAGGTTTGCTGACATATTTTAACACTCGAATGTTGAACAGTAAAAAAGCCGCCATACTTTGAGATGGCGGCTTTATAAGTACAGTTTGCTGTAAAGTTTAACCCATTTGTGAGTAATATGCCTGCAAATGGTCTATAACCTGATTTCTCTCCGCAGCGGTCAGGTTATTCTCGTCCATACGGCGTTTAAGGCTTCTTATATACACATCATTAACCTGCTTCTGTATATTCTTTTTTTCTCCGTACACCATTTCAACGATAATATTAGGAGCTTTTTTTCTTTGTCTGCCCATTATGCAGCACCTCCCACTAATGCTATGATAGAAATGGCTTGTCTTATGATTTTCATAATAAAATCACTCCTTGTTAAACAGTCGGTCGTCTGACCGCTATTTAACATAAATAAGGATCACTAAAACAGATCTGAAAATAGAAAAGATCAGCGGACTGCCTAAGCAATCCGCCGAAAATATATAAAGGGAGAGCAAAACGACTTTACCGCCTCTTAAGTTAAAATCTAT
>CAMWLD010000197.1 GCA_947175005.1 uncultured Ruminococcus sp.
ATTTATTATACTACACTTTTCCAAAATTAGCAATACCCTCACGGTAAAATTTAAATTAACAGTGTGTATCGCACTTTGCGGTAATTTGTGAACACCTATAAAATCCTCCAAAAAAGCCTCTTTGGGTTTTGAATTTTTCGGTGCATTTTTCGGGACAGGTTTTTACCTTAAAATACCCCGGAATATTTCCAAAATATATTTACTCCAAAAGCTCCGAATAATCCGACAATTTTCCTTAAATTTCCGCAAAATAATCAACATAAAAATCAACGAATTTTGCCTGCCGCTTCCCACAATCCCGACCTATAACGCATAAATCCAATACACCGTAAATATAAATATTTAAAATGCAAATGAAAAAACATATGCAAATCAAATTCTTTAAACGGTGAATATTTATGGATCTGCGAAAAATCTCCGAAAAGAAAATCGCTGCGGACGCAGTAAAAATGACGCTTTTAAGCCTTGCCATGCAGACTGCGGGAATGCTCTTCAACTCCGCCCTTGCAGGCAGCGCAGGCACAGCCGCCGTTGGGCTGATGTCCCTTACATTCTCCGTTTTCGGCTTCATAATGGTGCTGGCAAACGGCAATATCCTCCTGTCCACAAGCCGCTTTATCTCCGAGGAAAGAGGGGCGGGGCGTGAGGATCATTCACGTCTTATGCGCCGCTGCTTGGGCTTTTCCCTCACGCTTTCATGTCTATTCACAGTCATTTCCATAGCCCTTTCGGATGTTATCGGAGAAAACATTCTTAGAAATGAAGTAATGTCCAAAGCCGTCCGCCTTATTGCCCTAAGCCTCCCTTTTGCCTCGGCAGGGTCGTGTATCAAGGGATATTTTCACGGCATACGTCGGGTAGAAGTGCCCATGCGGGGCGATCTTATCGAGTTTGCTGCCAAGTGGACAGCCCTTTTTCTGGGACTGCTTACACTTGGAGGAAGCGATAATTTTTATATAGCTGTTGCGGGCGGTATCCTCTTCGGCGAGGTTGTCAGCTTTGTCTATTACGCCAGGGTTTACAGCGCTTGCAGCAGATGTTTTTGTCATAAAAACAAAGCGGAAATGCCCCTGCCCACAGATACCCTCCCCGGGTATCTCAAATGCTCCCTGCCCATACTTGCGGGAGGATATGTGCAGAACCTCCTTTCCACCGCCAATGAACTGCTTGTGCCCGCCGCCCTGCTTAAATTTTCGGGAAATGCCTCTGCTGCATTAGCGGGCTACGGCTGCTTTGAAGCCATGATAATGCCTGCCATGTTTTTTCCCTCGGCAGTGCTGACAAGCCTTTCGGGGATAATAGTTCCCGAAGCTGCTCTTGCCAACCGTGCCAACCATAAAAACGTCCGCACAGAACGGCTGCGCAGCCTTACAAAAAGCGCCTTTGAAAAATGCTTTTCCTATTCCTTTTTCATTGCCCTGCTTTTTTTCACGGCAGGCAGACAGCTGGGGCAGCTTCTTTGTCCCTCCGACCCCACCGTGGGAAATTCCCTTGTGATACTTGCTCCCGTCATTCCCTTTATTTATCTGGAAATAATTTTAGAGGGACTGCTAAAGGGAATGGGACGACAGAATTTTTCCACCGTCACCTCCCTTTGGGAATATGCCGTGCGCATTGCCTGCGTAATAATTTTTGTGGGGAGGATAGGCTTTCCCGGGGTTCTCATCAGCTATTATGCAAGCAATATTTTAAGCAATCTCGCACGGATTTATGCCGTCTGCAAAGAGGCAAGCCTTACCTTTGACCCCTTTGAATTTGTGATAACTCCCCTGCTCAAAGGCGCTGTCTGCTGCATATGCGGGCTTGCCGTCGCAAAGCTCACTCATGCCGATATTTCGGGAAATTTTCCCTATCTTGCGGTAGTGATACTTACCTCGGTAACGGCGTTTGCATTGATGTTTTCCGACATTTTTAAAAAGAATAAATTCGGAGTTCAATTGGATTAATGCGTAAAACTTTCCCCGTTAGTTCAATACTCATAAAGAAATTTAAGCCACGAAGCAATTATTGATAACTGCTTCGTGGCTTATTTGATTACTCGCATAAATCAGAATTTTCTACTTCTTAAACTTTAATCCAATATCTTTTCATCTTGCACCCATCAACATCTATGGTTTTCTCATAAACTCCGCCATTAGCAAGTATTGTTTTTTCACTGGCTTCATTCTTAACATCACAAGTGATAAGAAGTTTTTCTATTCCCATTGATTTTGCATTTTGCATATTTAGACGAAGCATTTCCTTTGCATAACCTTTGCCTCGTTCCGAGGGACGCACGGAATATCCACAATGCCCTCCCCACGTTCCAAGAATCGGATGATTTATATGATGACGTAAATCTATCACACCTACAATTCTGTCATCTCTCTTGCGTACCGCTAAGTACATATGCGAAGGAACTGTTGTTCCCACCTCGCCACACGTTTCTTCACTTTTTCTAAGCTCACATATTTTTATCCACTCTTCAGCAGACCTACTTACATCAAGTGATATACAACCAGCAAATTGGTCATCGTTCTCTGCATCACATTCTAAAATCTCTTGACGAAATTCCCATATGTCATCCGCATACCTCTTTTGAGGCTCTATTAATGTAATTTGTTCCATTCTAACATCTCCATAAATTCCGATTTATCTTAGTAACAATTATACATCAAAGCCATTACATTGTCAATAGAAAAAACGCCACAGCAACTTTTGACTTAAAATCATGGGCAAAATACCCGGGAAATAATATATAAAAAATCCACCGAATTTCAAATTGAAAAATAAAAATTCCTGTGATATAATGAATACAGAGATTAAGCTTAAACTCAAAAATAAAAAGGAAGTGTTCATTATGGAAAAATATTATAATATTAACGAAGTCGCAATGATGACGGGACTTACCACCCGCACAGTGCGCAACTACCTCAAGCAGGGACTTGTGAGTGCCGAAAAGATCGACGGCGTATGGAAATTTTCCCCGGAAAATTTCGGTGAAATGCTTAGTGTTCCCGCCGTAAAGCAAAGCGTTAAAGCAAGAAATAATTCCGTTATTTTTGATTTTATTGCCAATGACAGGAAGAGGGAAAATAAAATTTGCTTATGTTTCGACCTTTATGTTGACGAAAGCGAGGCGGAGGAAATTTCCGGATTTTTCTGCGACAAAATAAACTCCTGCGGGGCGGACGATATATGCTTTAATTTTGAAAAGAACGGCAGGAATGCACGGATCATTTTAAGCGGCCCGGAGGATACGGTTTCGGCGATACTGACGGAATATTACAGCGAATAAATTCGCATTCTCAATATCAAAAAAAATTGCTCCGATTAGCGTCGGAGCAATGCCTTTATTGTAAAGGCTAAATAAAACAAGGAAGAAAACGAGACGTTCTGCTGTCTGCATCAGCAAAACAGGATATATCAAAATTCCATGTGGAATCTGATGTCATAATATTGTGAAAAGTTGGGTCCATTATTCGGGAAGCCCGAATTCAAAGCCCGCCGCCCTCATAGCGTCAATCGCCTCGGGCAGTATGGCGCAGTTGGTCTCGGAAACGCTGTGGAGCAGGTATATAGCTCCCTCGTGAGCCGCCTCGGTCACACGCTGCAGGCTCTCGCTCTTTTCGGGCTGGTTATTTACGTCCCAGTCGCAGTAAGCAAAGCTCCAGAGCAGAGTGGTGTATCCGCAGTCGTTCACCGCAGACAATGCCTTTTCGGAATACTCTCCGCAGGGTGGGCGGAAGTATTTCATCTCATAGCCGTAGGTCTCCTTGACAAAGTCATGCAGGCTCATTATCTCTTCCCGCATTCCCTCCTCGGAAAGCTTCGGCAGCGAGGCATGGCGCATACCGTGGTTGCCTATAATATGCCCCTCGTCGATCATACGCCTGACCAGATCACCGCACCTTTCGGCGTAATCGCCCGTCAGGAAAAATACCGCCTTAACGTTCTTTTCCTTTAAGGTATCAAGTATCTTCTCGGTATAACCGTTTTCGTACCCTTGGTCAAAGGTAAGGATAATATTGGGGCTGTCGGTCTTTGCATAAGCATTATATGCCGAAAATTCCGAATTGAAGTCCAGCGCACCGGTGGGGCAGTTTTTATCGTCCACCTGCCTGCCCTGGCCGTAGCCGTGCAGGGTATTGTCAAGAGCATTTGCAGTGTAATCGTTGTTCTTGAAGCTGTTTACACAGAAAATGCCCAGGGCAATAAGCGCCGCCGCAAATATCCTTGCAGCCGGGGGAAAATTTTTCGTCATATTTGCCGCCTCCTTTGCAAAATTAATATATCTATATCAACACATTCTAAAAAATGCGACAGATATATTATCCGCAAAGTCCGGGCGGTTAATCCATTGCCCTTACAAGTATATTATAGCACATTTTCTGAAAAATACCACTACAAAACGGTTACAATTTGGTATAAATTTTTCGGGAATTTGTAACCTGTATTTTTTTGGAAATTTACGCTCCCAAATAGTTTTTAACAAGCGTGCGCAGCAGCTCGTCCCGGTCAATATGGCGCACAAGGCTGCGGGCGTTGTTGTATGTAGTTATATAGGTAGGGTCCTCGGAAAGGATATACCCCACGATCTGATTAATGGGATTGTAGCCCTTTTCCCGCAGGGCATCGTATATGAGGGTCAAATTCTTTTTAAGCTCCGCCTCTCTGTCCTCATAAACAGAGAATGTCATGGTCTGTTCGTTATTCACAAGCTTGCGCCCCTTTCAGGTGACATTTTTAATGCCGAAAATTTCTTATCATTTCTATTATAACCCATTTTTTCGGAAATTACAAGTGTTTTTATAAAAATTTCACAAAAGAAATATATGGGATTTCATTTTTTCGTGCAAAAAGGACGATACGAAATGACGAAACTGTCGGAAATTCCCGATTTACAGGGATTTTTGGGGGATTTTTGCAATGCCGTCCCCGTTAAGC
>CAMWLD010000198.1 GCA_947175005.1 uncultured Ruminococcus sp.
CTATAAAGCAAATGCTTCCGTCACTCACTTTTTATACATAAAACAATTGAAAATATAATCATTGTTCCAGTAATTTTCAACCTCGGACGGACAAAATTCTATCCTCATATTATGCTTATCCGCAAATTCCTCGAAAAATTCCCTGCTGTAAAACAGCTTCGGCAGCCCCGCATATTTTTCTTCATAATTCTCAATGGTTTTCTTTCGGTAGCTGATAAAATCTGCTTCTTTGTCGGCGTCATGCACATCTATAAGCCCAATGGAATATAATGTTTTTTTGTACATCTTTTCAAGCACCGCATATGTATATTGAGTATCGGTAAAGTACGATATAACACTGTTGGACAGCACACAGCCGTAAACAGGCTCTTCTCTGCAATTTACAGCCTCGTCGCACACCAGATCGTCCGAATGCAGCACCCTTTTTGCTATGTCGATAAGCGCCTGTGAATAATCTATGCCGCCGCAGGTATAACCGTCCCGCTCAAATAAAAACAAGTTTGCTCCGCTTCCGCAGCCAACTTCATAGACCGAATTTATCTTTTCGGGAGCTCCGTCGGTCAGGCGCTTCTTTATATTTTCATATTGCAAAACAAGTGCGTCGTCTGAAATTTTTCCTCCCATTGTATCAAAGCCGTTGCACCTTTTAAGCTCAACAAACAACCTTTTGGGATCGGAAAAATCTATTTCCTCATTTTCAAGGGTTCTTTCCGACCATATGCGTTTCCAGTCATTTGCCATAATATAACACTCCTGTTCAAAATATTTTCAGCCGTACAGCAGGACATCATCCGACGCCTTTTATTAGGTATTTTTTACGTCTCCGACAGTATTTCCCTCAAAGCGTTTATGAAAATATCGTCGTCACGGTCATTTCTTACGGCGACCCTTATAAACTGCCGTCCGTTAAGATCTTTTTTTCGGCTTAGATCTTTTATAAGCATATTTTTCTCACGCATTTTCTCCGCAAGCGCACCTGCGGTCATGCCCGATGTTATCTCCGCAGTAATGTAATTTGCCTGAGAGGGAATAGGCCTTATTCCGTCTGTTTCGGAAAGCAGCACAAAAAATCTTTTACGCTCCTGCCTGAGCATTTCAAGAGATTTTTCGTAATCTCCCCTGTATTTCTCGAATATCTGCATATAAAACTCGCCGAAGGAGTTTATATTCCATATTGAGATCTTATCGCTGATCTCCTCTATAAGCTCCGTATTTCCCGAAACCGCTATACCCAGCCTGATGCCAGGAACGCCGTGGGATTTGGATATGCTTTTTATAACGGTAAGATGAGGATTTTCCGAAATATAGCTGCTGTCCAGCAGTGTGCGGTCACTGTCGTCCGCAAAGTCGGAAAAGGATTCGTCAACAATTATCATGATACCTGTTTTTGCTGCCCAGTCTGCCAGCAGCCTCACCTGCTCCATGGGGATATAATTGCCGGAGGGGTTGTCGGGATTTATAAGAAACAGGGCGGAAATATCCTTATCCGAAAAATACTCTTTCAGATCATCTGCGGTATACGAAAAATCGTCACCGGGCGGCATATATGCAGCAGTTTCTCCCTTATATCTGTTAGGATACTCTTCAAATGTGGGCCTGACAATGCCTATCCTTCCGTCAATGCTGCTCATAAGCGCATTTATCAGCTCTGCCGCACCGTTTCCCACCGTAATATTTTCATACCTTACCCCAAAATTCTTTGCACCCAGAATGCGGTTTATCCGCAGTCCTGAGGGGTACTGACGTATGAGCTTTTCAAAGCCGGACTTCATCTCGCTTATCATCTTGTCCGAGGGATAATAGGGATTGACCAGATAGCAGAAATCCAGCATATTCGGATACCGCCAGAACCCGCCGTATCTTGAGCTTACAAGCTCCATGCGGCTCTGATCTTCCCCCGGAAACAGGGAATTGGCAATGTCAAGATCCTGAGCGTCATCGATCTCATACCACTTCTGCCCCGTAAGTTTTTTGGCTCTTATCATGGAGCGGTCAAGCATTGCAATAACCTTCAGTACCTGTTCATAATACTCGTTATTTCCCAAAGCCTCACAATAAGCTTTCAGAAAGGGTACATACTGATGCTGTGAAAACTCCTTGCTGAACTTATATATATTTACGGTTTTATAATATTCCTCCGTGTCACTGAAACTAAAATTCTTATCGGAAATAAAATCCAGTATATATCCCTCATCGCAGGTCTTGACGCAGGTGCCGTCCATCCAGCTTTCATATTTATCCACCAAAGCCAGATTAGGATAGGGATCGTTAAGAAGAAGATCAAGAACACTGTCCTCGAAGATCAGATCTGACTCCATAAGCAAAGTGTCGTCGCTGCAAAGATAATCATGGGCAAGCCAGAGGGAATAAATATTATTGGTTTTGTTGTAAATTTCGTTGCGTATGTAGACAATCTCGGTTTTAAGACCAAGTCCGTCTATATGTTCGATAAGCTTATCGCCGCAGTAGCCTGCCACTATAACGATACGCTCAAGACCGCATTTTTCAAGCTGACCGAGAGTTCTGTCGATCAGGTGAACTCCGTTTACCTTGACCATGCACTTTGTGTTGTCCCTTGTAAGTTCTTTCAGCCTTTTTCCCATACCGGCAGCAAGAATCACAGCCTGCATTTTTTTGAGCTCCTTTACATTATTTTGTACACCAAAAATACATTGAAACATAGGGGATTCCCTATAACCTTCAAACTTTCTCCTCTCCGAACCTCATGTTTTTATTAAACAGGACTATATGCCGGTCATTATGGCAAATCTTCCATGTTACACGCAATATTTTTTTTTATTTATATGTATTATATACCATATTTCATCAATTTTCAATATATATACACACAATTTGTCATTTTTCACAATAAAAACGAACTTTATTATAAAATATGACAAACAGACTTTTCTGCCTATTACTCAAATTCTTTCCACTGTCGGTTTCGCACTGTTCTCCTGTGTCAGCAATCTTTTTTTAATTTTGAAAAATATTACACAAAAATCCCGTTAAATATCAAATTCTCCCCTTGACACACAGCTTATTTTGTGATATGATTAATATGTATGCGTGTAACATTTTACACAAAAATAAATTATAAGGGAGAAATACGAATGTACCTGAACGGTTCACAGATCATACTTGAATGCCTTTTGGAGCAGGGCGTGGACACGGTTTTCGGCTATCCGGGCGGAGCTGTGCTCAATATTTACGACGCGCTTTACGATTACAGTGATAAGATCACCCATATCCTTATGTCCCACGAGCAACACGCAGGACACGCTGCGGACGGATATTCCCGCACCACTGGAAAAACAGGCGTTGTTTTTGCGACCTCGGGTCCGGGAGCTACAAACCTTGTTACCGCCATTGCCACTGCCAATATGGACAGCATTCCCATGGTCGCCATTACGGGAAATGTGGGGACAAGCCTTCTGGGACTGGATTCATTCCAGGAGGTTGACATTACGGGGATAACCATGCCCATTACCAAACACAATTACATAGTAAAGGACGTCACCAAGCTTGCGGACATTATAAGAGAAGCCTTTTTTATAGCCAACGACGGCAGGAAAGGGCCTGTGCTTATTGATATTCCCAAGGATATTACCGCTGCAAAGTGCGAATATGAACCCCGCACCCCTGTGGGGCATTCCTACAGCGTGAACAAGGCGGAGATAGAGGCTGCGGCAGAGGTCATTGCCTCGGCTGAGCGTCCCTTTATATTTGCGGGCGGCGGCGTTTGCCTGTCGGGGGCGGAAGAGAAGCTGGACAGATTTGCTGATATGATAGACGCTCCCGTTTCACTGTCTCTTATGGGCATGACGGCGCTTGACAACAAGAGTGAGAGGTATCTCGGAATGCTGGGTATGCACGGCACAAAGCCCTCTGCCATGGCGCTGACCGAGAGCGATGTTATTATTGCCATTGGCACAAGGTTCTCCGACAGAGTGACCTGCAGCACGGATTCATTTATGGAAAATGTCAAGAATGCAAAGATAGTTCACATTGAGATAGACCCTGCGGAATTTGACAAGAACGTTCCCGCGCATGTTCATGTGCAGAGCGATGTGGGACTGGCTCTTGATGAGATAATGAAGCTGCTTGCAGACAAGGGCGAAATAAAGCACGCCGAATGGATGGGCAAGATAGCAAAGTGGAAAGAGGAATATCCTTTAAAGCAGGTTGCAGCCGACTCCGAGGCGGTACTGCCCCAGTATGTGCTGGAGACTCTGGAGGAGATAACGGGGGGCAATTCGGTTATTACTACGGAGGTAGGGCAGCACCAGATGTGGACGGCAGAATATTATCCGTTCACTTCTCCCAAGAGTATGGCTACCTCGGGAGGTCTCGGCACTATGGGCTACGGTCTGGGTGCGGCTATCGGCGCAAAGTGCGGCAACCCCGACAAGACGGTTGTCAACATTGCGGGGGACGGCAGCTTCTACATGAATATGTGCGAGCTTTCCACTCTTGCAAAGTACAACATTCCCGTGATAGAGCTTATTTTCAACAACTCGGTGCTGGGCATGGTGCGCCAGTGGCAGCGGCTTTTCTACAACTGCCATTTCTCACAGACCACCCTCGAAAAGCCCACGGATTTTGAGACCCTTGCAAAGGGCTTCGGCATTGAGGCTGTGACCATTACCAAAAAGAGCGAGGTAAGGGAAAAGCTTGAGCAAGCGGTGAAGTGCGGCAGACCAGTGCTTGTGAACTGCGTTATCGACAAGGATATAAATGTTCTGCCCATGGTTCCTGCGGGGGCTTCGGTTGCAGAACCTATTCTGGAAATTGCGGTGGACAGCTGATAGAAGCAAGAAGCAAGAGGTAATTGGCAGGGACGGAATTTATTTATATGCTTTGATTGCGGTATATTCCGTTTTCTGCCTTTATTTTGCTTTTGGAATTGCACGCCCTGTGGTATAG
>CAMWLD010000199.1 GCA_947175005.1 uncultured Ruminococcus sp.
CAACTGTAGGTTGATATATTTTTAAAATTACATTCGGATAAAAATATCTTGAAATAAAACGACCGCTGTATACAAAAGCATACAGCGGCCTTATAATCATTTACTTGCCGAGAGTAACAACAATGTCGTTTACGTCCTTGAGGTCGGCTGCGGGAATGTAGTTATCGGGAAGCTTAACGCCGTTGAGCGTAATCTCCTTAACGCCGCTTTCCACATGGTCGGGGTTGTTGAACTTCATGTTCAGCTTTTTGCCTCTGAACACCTTGTCAACAGTGTAGGAATCCCAATCGGAGGGGATAGCGGGAGCAATGCGGAGTCCGTCTGCGTCGGGACGCATACCGAGGATACCCTCAACGCAGCCTACCATAACGGTAGAACCTGTGCCTGTGAGCCAGTGAACGTGCGAACGTCCGGCAAAGGGAGACCGTGTGGACTCGGTGAACTGCCCGTGTACATAAGGCTCCAGAATACGAACTTCAGCCTTGTCGTTAAGGGAAGCAGGGGAGGACTCGGTGAAATACTCGAAGGCTCTGTTTCCGTGACCCAAGAGGGATTCAGCAAGAATTGCCCAACCCTGTGTCTGGGAGAAGATACCGCCGTTTTCCTTTGTATCGGGGTTGAAGATGTGCATAAGCGCACCGTCAAAGAAGTTGTCAACATAAGGAGGTTCAAGGAGCTTTACGCCGTAGGGAGTGTTCAGAATATCATATACACTCTGCATTGCGGTCTCGCTCTGCTCGGGAGTTGCAAAGCCCGAAATAACCGCCCAGGACTGAGGATTGAGCCACATATTTGCCTCGGGGTCTTTCTTAGCGCCGACTACAACGCCGTCTTCACGGATACCTCTGATAAATCTGTCCTCATCCCAGCATTTTGCAAGGGAATCGCCCAACTCGCCCTGAACCTTGTTCAGATATGCAACATATTCGCTGTCGCCTTTCTCCTCGGCATAACCCTTGAGGATAGTCATAGCATAGTAAAGCTGGAATGCAACGAATGTGGATTCGCCCTTTTTGCCCATTCTGAGGCAGTCGTTCCAGTCCGCATGAAGTCCTGCGGGCATATGGTTATTGCCAAGGTGGGTCATGGAGAAGTTGATAGCTCTCTTTAAGTGGTCGTAAACCGTGCCCTCGCCGCCGTTGGAGTATACGATAACTTCGTCAAGGAATGCCTTGTTTCCGCTTTCGCCGATATACTTAACGATAGTGGGGAAGAGCCACAGAGCGTCGTCCGCACGGTAGGAGGGGTGGCCTGTTTCCTTTGCGTAAACGGAGTTCTCGTCGTTCTCGTCGGGACAGGTCTCATGGCCTGCATTGTGGTCAAACTTAACCAGCGGCAGACCTGCGCCGTTGTCAACCTGTGCGGAAAGCATAAAGCGGATCTTTTCGGCAGCGGTTTCGGGAGCAAGGTGAATGATACCCTGAATATCCTGTACGGTATCTCTGTAGCCGTAACCGTTTCTGAGGCCGCAATATACAAAGGAAGCCGCTCTCGACCAGATGAATGTGATAAAGCACTGGTAAGCATTCCATACGTTGACCATATTGTTGAATGCTTCGGAAGGAGTATTTATGCTGAAACGGTTGAGTATCTCATGCCAGTGAGCGATAAGCTCGTTTACTTCCTTGTCCGCTCTGGATGAATCCTCATAAAGCGCGAGTATCTCGTTTGCCTCATCATTGCAGCGCTGACCTAAAACATAGGTAAGAACCTTTGTTTCACCGGGAGCAAGCTCAATATCCGACTGGAGCGCACCGCAGGCATTGGCATTGTAGTTGAGCACATTGTCGCACTTGCCGCTTTCAACCGCAATGGGGTTGCCATAATCCCTGTAAGACCCGATAAAGCTGTCAAGGGAGCCGTTATATGCGGTCACCTTTTCCCCTGCAAGACCAAGGAAACGCTCACGGTGGTTGGAACCCTTGCTGTCCTTGCCGCTGTTTATATTAATGTGCTGGAGTATCTTGTTGCCCTCAAAGGTGGTCTGGGTGATGAACTGGGTGTACTGGAGGTTTATCTGATCCTGCTCATAGTTGTTCTCCGAGGTGAACTCGCAGAAGCCGTAAACCGAAAGCTTGCGGGGCTTGTCCGAAGCGTTGGTGATCTTAGCGTTCCATACCTCGTAGGTTTTGCCAAGGGGCACATAATATGTAACCTCCGACTTTATTCCCGCATACTCTGCGGACATTACCGTGTATGCAGTACCGTGACGGCAAACGCTCTTGTACTTGTCAAGGGGCTTGCCTACAGGCTGCCAGGAAGCTGACCAGTAGTCGCCGTCGGCATTGTCTCTTATGTAAACATATCTGCCGGGCAGGCCTATGTTGGAATTAAAGCGGTAGCGGATGATTCTGCCGTTTGCTCCCGATTTTACGAAGCTGTAGCCGCCTGCATTGTTGGAGATAATAGCGCCGTACTCGGGGTCGCCCAGGTAGTTGGCCCAGGGTGCGGGGGTGTCGGGTCTTGTGATAACGTATTCCTTGTTTTCAAGGTCGAAATGTCCGTAATTCATTGGGTTAAAGCACTCCTTTTTTAATTCGTAAGATTTGGATAATATTTTGTGTAATCTGCATACACACCTTATTGTATAGTATAACATTTTTATGTAGTTTTTGCAAGGGGTTTGAAAAATTTAACTTTTTGTTAATATTTGTCATATTAAATGTACATTACTTGGAGCTTTCCCGCAATTCCTCTATTTCTTTTAAAGTCGGAAGATTAAGGTGCAGCGGGTAACGTGAAATTGCCACGGCTGCGGCAGCGCTCGCAAATTGTACGATTTTTTCATCGGAAAATCCCCTGAACAGTCCGTAAACACAGCCTGCTTTAAAGGTATCGCCTGCTCCTAAGGTGCTTACGGCGTTTACCTTGTACGGCTCAAAGCTGCCCGTTGAATTTCCTCTGCCGTAAATAAATCTGCTGCCGCCGTTGGTGATAATTGTCAGTCCCTTTGAATTTGCAAGATACAAGGGGAGCAGCTCTTCATGGCTTTTGCCGGGGTAGGTGCTTTTGATACTTTCTCCGGAGATCACCGTGACAGCCGCATTTTTGTGAATAAAGCTGTCATAACCGCAGTCAATGGTAACATAGGGCTTGCCGTGTTTTATGCAATACTCCGCCGCCATTTCCGAAGCCTTTCCGAAAAAGGGGTCGACAGCGGCCGCCTTGCAGTCCTTGATGTCATCTTCAAGAGGGGTATTCCAGTGCGGTTTGCCGCTTTGGAAGGACTCTTCATAAAAATGTCCGTAGCTGCCCAACGGAGTACGTTTATTTCCCGTAACGATCACATAATCGGCTATACCTTCAAAGTCCTTATCAAATGTCACAGAGTCAATGTCAACGGACTTGCAGCCGAAAAAGTCACGGAAGCTTTTTTCAAATTCGCCTCCGATATGAGTGCCGTCCAGTTTAACGCCGACTCCAAGGGAGGACAGCACCGCAGCGCAAGTCCCCGTTTCGCCTCCGAAATAATTCCAGCTTTGGGAAATTTCCGTATATTCATCGGGGACGGGGAATTTTTCCGTAATAAAAGCAAACGTCCTTGTTATCATGCCGTAGCAGTAAATGTCATTTTTTTGCAAATAAAAACCTCCTTTCGTTTTCGGCCACAAAAACGTTTCCAGTCACATTTTGTGACCTTGTGATTTATTAAACTATCTTAAAAAACATTTCCTTATCTCAAATAAAATTATATCCGATAAAAATGATAAAATATATAAAATGTGTTGCATTTATATCAAATATGTTGTATAATTGATTTAAGGGTCGTTTCCGAAAATCAAATAAAGGATGATGTTAAAATGAGCATTAACAAAGAGCTTAATATGCAGCTGTTCAACCGCCGTGAGGCGCAGTCCGCCCATGTGGAATACAGCCATGAATTTGAGTATTATCAAAACATAGCCGACGGAAATATTGAGGCTGTGAAAAAGATACTCGCCGACCCCGGCAATGTGGATATTTACAGTGATGAAAAATACGGCAGGCTTTCGGAAGACCCCTTGCAGAATATGCGCTATCACTTTGTGGTGTCGGTGGCGCTTATTACAAGAATGTGTGTGGAAAAGGGCATGGAGCGGGAGCTTGCATATACTCTCAGCGATCTGTATATAGGCAAAATGGATAAGCTTAACTCCCGCTCCCTGATTATTACCATGCATAATAAAATGCTTATGGATTTTACCAAAAAAATGGCGGAGCTGCCGAGAAGCAAGGTCTGCTCACCTCATGTGATAAAGGCAATGGATTATATCTGCCGTCATCTTAACGAGCGTATCACCGCAGAGGAAACAGCGGATAAACTGGGACTTAACCGCAGTTACCTTTCTTCACTTTTTAAAAGAGAAACGGGACAGACCGTAAGCAGCTTTATACGTCGTGAAAAAATAAAAGCGGCAGAAAATATGCTGCGCTTTTCCGATTATTCATATTCCGAAATTGCGGGGTATTTCGGTTTTTCTTCTCAAAGCCATTTTATACAGTGCTTTCGCAGGGAAACGGGTCTTACGCCTATGGAATATAGGAATGTAAATTCACGGCAGGTATTCGGGGGAGGGGAGTGAGTTTATTCATAGGAAAACACGTGAACGATCTCATTCGGAATATTTTTAAGTGCATTTTTCAAAAAAAGCAGGAACAGGATTTATACTGTCAAGTTCATTTTTATCCAACCAATTTCAAAAGTATAGCCGGTCTCCTCGTTATGGCAGCAAAGTTGTCAACGCATATTTTGAGCCTGTCGTTTTCTCTTGACAATCTCCCGGAATTGTGGTAAAATAAAGATACAAGGTTTTCACAGCAAAAAACGCCGATATCAAGGAGCAATTAAAAAATGAGCTCAAAAATAATAATTACAGCAGTAATATTCATTATTGTCATTACGTCCGTTCTGTCATTTCCCGTAAATGCAAAGGCTGTTTCCG
>CAMWLD010000200.1 GCA_947175005.1 uncultured Ruminococcus sp.
CATTTATAATATCGTCGGTAATTTCCCTTATTATCGGAGTGGCTGTCTCCATAATCCTTAGCCGCATGGTGACAAAGCCTGTTTCGGATATGACGGGACAGCTTGAAAAGAACTCGGGCAGCGGCGATATTGTAAGCTTTGTCGAGTCGGGTATCTATGAATTCGATATGCTGGCAAATTCCATTGTGGAGCTTCAGCTGAACGTCCGGGAGCACGCCTCACGTGTCTCGCATATTTTAAGTATTTCCGAAAGCGGCATAGGTACGTTTATGTACGATTACAGGAACGACAGCGTGTTTATCGGAAAAAGCCTGTTAAAGATACTCGATTTTAACGGGGTTGAAGCTGATGAGGACTTTACTATCCCCTTCGCGAAATTCCGTGAATACCTCCATTATTTTGACGAAAAATACAAGATCTTCGATAACGAGATATTCTCTACCGATTCCGCTAAAACGGGCGGTATAAATATTGACACAAAGTATATGCCCGACGGTAATTCCGACCCGAAGTGGTTCAGATTTTCCTTTACAAAGGACGAAAACGCTGTAATGGGGCTTGTGCAGGACGTCACGATGGACGTGCTCAAACGCCGCCAGATAGAGCACGAGCGTGACTATGATGTAACCACCGATATATACAACCGCAGAGCTTTCTACCGCAAGGTATCGCATTTGTTTTCCTCTCCCGAAAAGCTGGGTGTTGCAGCATTTGTAATGATGGACCTTGACAATCTGAAATTTGTGAACGACACCTTCGGCCATGAATACGGCGACCGTTACATAAGAGCGGCGGCAGACGCCCTGCGTACTCTGAACAATAAAAACGGCGTTGTGGCAAGGCTTTCGGGCGATGAGTTCATTGCGTTCATCTACGGCGGAAAAAACAAGGATAACATAAGAAAAGTCATTGAAGAATTCAAGGAGACCCTTCAAAACAGCAGCTGCACCCTTGCGGACGGCTCGGGCTACAAGGTCAGGGCAAGCGGCGGTATTTCCTGGTACCCCGACAATTCCGATTCCTATGAGCAGCTTATCAAATATGCGGATTTCTCCATGTACACGATAAAGCATTCCACCAAGGGCTGCTTTGCCGAATTCAATAAAAACAGCTATATGAACGACTCCATTCTTATCACAGGTATTCAGGAGATGAACCGCATAATCGACAAGGGCGATGTACGGTTTGCATTCCAGCCTATAATTGCCGTAAAAACGGGTAAGATTTTCGGCTATGAGGCGCTTATGTGCCCCCAGTCGGAAAGCATAGGCACTGTTACGGAGCTGCTGAGGATAGCAAAATCCAGCGCAAAGCTTTACGAAATAGAGCGGCTGACCTTTTTCCTCGGCATTGCAAGCTTTTCAAGGCTTGTGGAGGATAAAAAGGTGTCCGCGGACGCTCACCTGTTCTTAAACTCGATTTCCGAATGTATCCTTGACGAACGGGCTTTCAGCGGTATAGAGGCTAATTACAAGCCGATACTGAAAAACATAGTGCTGGAAAACCTTGACGTTGACCGTCACAACAGCGAGTTTATCGCCAAAAAACAGAAGATCGTTTCCGAATGGGGCGGTATGACCGCTTTGGACAATTTCGGCACGGGACACAACAATGAAACAGCAATGTTCAACACCTCCCCCGATATGATAATAGTTGACAGAACTATCATAGAAGGGTGCAGCAAGGATACAGGCAAGACGACCATTATAAAAAATCTGGTGCAGCTGACCAGAGAGCGCGGCATACTGGTAGTTGCCCAGGGAATTGAAACGGACGACGACCTCCGAGAGATCATTTCACTGGGTGTTGACCTGGTACAAGGCTATTGTATTGCAGAACCCGAGCTTGAACCAAAGGGAATCTCCGAGGAAATTGCGGCTAAGATCGCCGAATATGCCAAAAATTCCGATAATATCAAAAGCGACTGAGAAAAATCTCGGTCGCTTTTTTTAATATAAAGATCTATGAATAACTATCGTCACAGTACATATAAATCGGGAAATACCAAAATCACACCCAAACTATTGCTCCAAGCTGTATACAAGGATCTCCGCTTCCGTTTCCGAAAATATTTCCGTTAACAGACCTTCCACCTTTTCCCATTTCAGCCTGTCCAATCCGCAGCCTATCCTGGGCATGGCAAGCTTTGTAATGCTGCTTTCCTCCATTATCCGCCGCATATCCTCCAGGCAGCTTTGCAGGGACTTGTATGTGGGCTTGTTGAAATATCTTTCCTTGCTCACCAAATTGAAAACTCTCCCCACCATAAGCGCCCTGCCCACAAGCTTCTCCCGTTCCATGCCGCCGTGAGCCTGCCGCAGCCTTGCCCGCATATCAAATCTTTCATTAAATGCCTTTGCTATCCCCGCTCCCAGCGCAAGATCCGCCGAAATACAGTGAACAAGAAAATAGTCCTCATCTGCCTCAAACAGATCGCCCTTTATAGCTTTAAGCTCCATTTTTATAAATTACCCTCTTTCGTTTTTTTCTTTGCTTTCTTTAGAATAATATCGGCTGCGGAGTATATAAAAATCAATGCAGCGCTGACAATGCTTATAATGCAGCCCGTTTTCAGTCCGGGGGAATCGTATACAAAGCTGATCTTATGGTCTCCCCTTGGCACATAAACCGCCGAAAGACCGCCGAACACCTCTTCAATATCCGTCTCTTTCCCGTCAACATATGCGGTAAATCCGTCTATGCAGGGAATGGAGAAAAACACAAGATTATCCTTTTCAAGGTCGATGAATGCGTCAAAGCCGCTGCCGCTCGGGATAAATTCATAGCAGGCGGAGGCAGCCCTGTTTTTGCAGTCCTCATAATATGCCTCCTCGGAAATATCCTCCGCAAGCTCCTCGGGAAGAGGGGAAAGAATATCCGAATAGCGCTTTGCCTGCTCATCGTCCAGCCATATGGCTTTGAGAAGCAAACGCTTGAATTTTTCGTATTCCTGCGGCTCGATCTCATCATCAATGTCCATAAACGCCGAATCATTGTTTCGCTTTATTGTGTTTATATCAAGGTAATAGTCAAAGGTGTAGCCCATAGGTATAAATGCGGAATTTTCATAGACTAAATAACGGTTATACACTCTCATATCGTCAAAGCTCTCATGATCCATATAAACATAATTCAGATCAATACGATCCTCATTTTCCGTAGGCTCATTGTAGTGAAACCAGTATTTCACCGATAAAAAGCTCAATACAGGATAATCGGTATTCTTCATATTGTTTGACTGAAAGCGCTTTATTCCCAAAAGCTCGTAGAAATTCGTTTCCTCCCCTGTTACCATGCTATTGAACAGTTCAGTATCAGGATACCCCCATATAAGGCTGGTATTCATTGAATCGCTGTCTATGCTGGTTATCCTGAAAAAGCTGTCGTCCTCCAGGTCTACAGGCACATTCTCATTCCAGGTAGATGTTATACTGTCGGGGATATATCTTCCGAAGTTATGACGCACAGTGTATACACTGCGCTCCAACAGCAGCACGCAGCACACCGCACAGACGATCCTGCCGAGATTTTTTTTCCTTAATATGCTAAGATCCTTGTTCGGGTGGGCAAGAACATACATTATCCCCAGGCACACAGCCGCCGTTACAAAGCACATCAGCCACATATCCTTTATCGGCGCGCCGAAGTCCTTTTGGAAATACACATAATATATTCCGAAAACAGCAAGTATACAAAGAACAACGCCGTTTATTTTCAGCTCCCTGTCCACATTGATATTTTCCATATCGTCTATGTATCTGCCTGTCATCATTATCATTATCATCAAGGGCATATAGAACCATCTGGAATAATAGCTTGCATTGAACATGGAAAAAACGCTGTTGAAAAGGGGCACGCAGGCAAAAACAGCACATACGGCAAGCATTAAATTTTCCCACTTGCCCTTGTTTCTCTTAATTATCGCCGTCACACCTATAACGGTAAAAAGCGGTATGAACAGCGCCGGCGGTGAAAGAGCGAGCTGCCTTGATTCAAAGTACCAGCCGTAGGTGGGTATGGAAGAGGGAAAGAAGAGGGATTCGATAATGTTCAGTATAACGCCGTCGTCCTCATAAGCCAAAAGATCAGTATCAAAAATAAGATCTCCCGCCCTTGGGTTACCCAAAATATTAAGACCCGAAGGCAAAAGTGATGCCGCCGACATGGCAACGCCGCCGAGGGTTTCTGCGGCAAGGCGCATAAACAGTTTCAGGTCAAGCCTTGGAAAAACCCCCTTTACCGTCTTGACAATATAGTAAATAAGGAGAAAAACGCATTCCTCCCACAAAAAGTAACCGTTTATATAACCGTTAAGAGCGAGCATAACGGCAAAAGCCCCCGGCCGTTTCTTTGTTACAAGCTCATCGAAGCAGAGAATGGTCAGAGGAAAAAAACATATCGTATCTGCAAACTGGTAGCACATATTGAACAGCTGAAATCCAGAAAAAGCATACAGCATACCGCAAATGTAAGCCGAACTGTCTTTTTTGACGTAGCCACGGCAGTAGCCGCAGGCGAAAACGGCGGAAAGCCCTATTTTGAGAGCGGTCACAATGGTATTGACATAGGGAACAAGCTCTGTGGGTACGGCAAAGAGGATAAGAGCAAAGGGGCTAAGCATAAAGCTGCTGTAGGCCACAAGGGTATCCATGCCCAGATCGGACTGCCAGTCCCAAAGCGGAAAGCCGTCCTTGCTGCGGAAGAGCCTGTTTATATGCTCACTGAATATGAGCGACTGCACGTTATAATCGCCCATTGACATATATCGGCCGCCGGAAACAACAAGCACAGGCAGCATCCCCAGCAGAAAAACTATAAATGCGGAAAAAAATACTTTCGGGTAAAGATGTTTCATATCTGATTCCGTGCGGGTCAAATTTATTCCTCATTTCTCGTATAATAATTT
>CAMWLD010000201.1 GCA_947175005.1 uncultured Ruminococcus sp.
TGTGCATTATAGATAAAAGCAGCAGACTCCCTGCCCTGCTGCGGCAGAAGTCTGATTTCATAAGGCTGTATTATCGGTCAGTCCCTGAAATATGCCCCTGCTGATGTTATGGTCCGTCCTTTGAGCGGGTATCCCTCCTGCGTTTTGTCAAAATAATAAACAGTCATATTTCTGTAATCTGCCGGTGTTCCGAAAACCACAGCTGCAAGAGTATCGGGGTCTGTATTATCGGTAATAAGCCTTACAGTATCATAATCGTAGCGGACGGGAATGCCAAGGTAGTACTCCGCATAAACAAGCCCCTCCTCGTCCTCGCTGAAAATAGGAGGCAGGTTTTTGTCAGATGACTCAAAAATATTCGCATGGCCGTGCATATATTCCTCTGTAAATGCAGCCGCATATATATCCTCCAGTTCCTCTCTTGTCCGTGCAAAATCGGGTGACACACGGTAGTATACGGATAAACTGTCTCTGTCTGTCTCGGTAAGATAATCACCGAACATACAAGCTGTCATATTCCCGGAAAATGTTTTATCAAGGCAGTCGCTTCGCATTACAAGATAAGTTGCGTCAATATCGGAACGGTAATTCAGCGTGCCCTTGCATTCGACAGTTTTGCTTTCGAAGTCTGCGCTGTATTCGGTATAGGTGCGGCTGCCGCGGTCGTAAAACCGATACTCGTCGTAATACGTACCCTGCATAAATTCCATATTTTCCCCTAATATTTCATAGCCTCCCTCAAAGGTATAGGGCGAAATTTTCCCTAAAATGCTAATGTCAAACAGTCTGACAGCGCTGCCTAAATTCGGGTCAACAGAGGAAAGGGTAAAAAAATCCGTCCCCCGTATCCACATAAAAGCCGGTTCATCATTATATTTATCCAGTTCAAAGGTTTCATTTTCGTAAATAATCAATGTGTCCGCAGGGTTCTCTCTGCCCGTATCCTCAAAATTATAAACTATCAGTGACAGCTTTCCGTTATATTTTCCGTAACTGTCGATTTTTCCCGAAAAGGAAAGGTCAACGAAAAAACGTGCCGGTATATCAATAGTTTTCAAAATTATAGGTACACCCTCCGTCAGTGTATCGGTGGGTTCGTATTCCGTATACACCGAATATGCCGTTGTTTGCAAAACTGTGCGGTATTCTTTCGTTTCCGCGTCATTTCCGCAGCTGCACAGGCTGCCCAGAGCAAGTGCCGTTAAAAATGCTGCCGCCGCTCTTTTCTTATTGTTCTTCATAATAACATCCCTTTCGATTTATTGTGTATATATAGTAAACACATAAACCAACAAAAAAGTTACAGTCAATATTAACGAAAATATCAACTGTAACTTGTATAAATTACAAAAATTATTATTCCTTTGCCGTATAGCACTTAAACGCAGCCTCGCCGTTTTCTGTATCGCTGCCGTCCTTTTTCAAGGTGACTGCACTGACAAAAGGGCAGAGGATAAGAGAGGAAAGCATTGTAAATGCGCCGCAGTTGAGGGGAGACATAATGTTCAGCTTCCAACCCATAGCAGCTACATTTGCCGCGATATCGGGGAACCAGCCCATGCTGAACAGGGCTGTGTGTACCACCGTTATGCCAACGCCCCAGATAAAGCAGAAGCCCACTGCCGTTTTGGAAATCTTCTTGGAGAAAAGCCCCCACAGGAAGGGCGCTAAGAATGACCCTGCCAGCGCACCCCAGGAAATGGACATAAGGGTAGTTATATAAGCGTTCTTGTTCATTGCAAGAATTACCGAAATGGCAAGGAATGCAACTATAAATATGCGGATATAAAGCACCTGCTTTTTCTCGTCAAAATCCTTTTTGGCGGGCTTTATAAGGTCAATGGTCATGGTCGAGCTGGAGGTCAGCACCAGTGAAGAAAGAGTGGACATGGAAGCCGACAGCACAAGCACTATCAGCACGCCCAGCAGCAGCGTGGGCAGAGCTTCATTCATCATAGCGGGAATTATAGCGTCATACTCGGGCTTGCCTGCATTAACGCTGATAGCAGTCGTGCCCTCCTCGCCGCTGATAGTGGCATAAAGTCTGCCGAAGCCGCCCAGGAAGTAAGAACCGCCCGCTACCACAAAGGCGAAAAGGGTGGAGATTATACTGCCTCTTTTAATAGCGTCATCGTCCTTTATGGCGTAAAACTTCGTTACCATTTGAGGCAGTCCCCATGTTCCGAGAGAGGTAAGGATAACAACGCCGATAAGGTTAATGGGGTCGGGTCCTGCAATGGAATTGTACACTTCCGTATTTCCGCTGCCGTCGGGAATTTGTCCCAGGGCTGCCATTGCAGAAGAAAGTCCGCCCTTGTAGTTTACGGCGCATATTACCACTGCCGCAATGCCTATGAGCATGATTATTCCCTGTACAAAGTCGTTAAGGGCTGTTGCACGGTATCCGCCGAGGATAACGTAGATCGCCGTAAACGCCGCCATGGCGATAATGCAGACGGAATAGGGAATGTGGAAAGAGGACTCGAAAAGTCTGGAAAGTCCGTTATAAACCGATGCGGTATAGGGAATAAGGAAGATGAAAATTATCACTGCCGCCGAAATTTTAAGCGCCTTTGAGTTGTACCGCTTTTCAAAATATTCGGGCATGGTGGAAGCCCCAAGATATTTTGTCATTATCCTTGTGCGCTTGCCCAATATGATCCATGCAAGCAGCGAACCGATAACTGCGTTGCCGATTCCTATCCATGTGGCGGAAGCGCCGTAAGCCCAGCCGAACTGCCCTGCATAACCTATAAATACTACCGCCGAAAAATATGACGTGCCATAGGCAAATGCCGTGAACCAAGGGCCTATGCTGCGCCCTCCCAAAACGAAGTCGCTGACGTTTGAGTTGTTTTTCCGACAGTAAACGCCTATCCCTATCATGATCGCAAGATAGGCTATTAATGTTATCCAAAGAACCATTGATAAAAAACTCCTTTATTACTAATTTAAACTTATGGGTCTTTAAACCGATAAAGCACATTTTCGCAAAGCATTCCTAAAGCAAACCCTCGGGGAATTTACTTTAGGAAAACTGATTTTAAGAAATTATAAATTGTAAACCTCTGCTGCGCCCATAAGGGTGTATTCGTCCGAAAGAACGCTTTCCGCCTTTTCATTATCGGAGGTTTTGAGCACTATGGCAGCCCCCTCTCCCGAGGTAAGGGCATACATATAGCTGATATCCACACCCGCTGCCGAAAGCTTGCCGCAGAGCTTTTTCAGCTGACCGAAATGATGTGGCAGCTTTACAGCGATAACATCCGTAAGCATTGCGGGAAAGCCCGACGATGACAGCACATCGCAGGCGGCGGCAGGCTGGGAAACTATCATTCGCAGCATACCGTAGTCCGAGGTATCTGCAAGGCTCAGACAAACTATGTTAATATTATTCTCCGTCAGAACCTCCGTTACTTCACCTAAGCGGCCGGGTCTGTTCTCGATAAAAACCGTTAGCTGTTTCATAAATAATCAATCCTTTCCCTTGCGGTTGTCTGTTACACGCTTAGCCTTCCCCTCAAAGCGTTTGAGGGTGTTGGGGGATTCAAGCTGAATAATGGCGTCAAGCCCAAGCACCGTTCTTAGAGAAGCTTTCAGCTTGGCTGTTATCCTCTCCAGGTCAGCAAAATTATCCGTCATTGCTGCCGGCGCAAGCTCCACACGTATAGTAAGGATATCCGAGTGATTTTTCCTGTCAACTATTATCTCATAGTGAGGCCCTATTTCCTCGGTTTTAAGCAGCACTTCCTCTATCTGACTGGGGAATACGTTTACGCCTCTTATTTTTAGCATATCGTCGGTTCTTCCGCTTAGATTTTCCATTCGTGCAGTCGTTCTTCCGCACTTGCAAGGCTCGTAGAACAGTCTGGAAATATCCCTTGTGCGGTAGCGGATAAGGGGCAGCGCCTCTTTTGAAAGGCAGGTGACTACCAGCTCGCCTTTCTCCCCTGCGGGCAGTACTTCCCCGGTTTTGGGGTCGATTATCTCGCAGATAAAGTGATCCTCGTTGATGTGCATTCCGCAAAGCTCCCTGCATTCTCCGGAAACGCCGGGGCCGCAAAGCTCGCTCATGCCGTAATTTTGTGTAACAAAAAGCTTATCCCCGAACAGCTTGCGCATTTCTTCACGCATAGCCTCCGTCAGCAGCTCGCTTCCCACAAGGGCAGTCCGCAGCTGCAAGTCGGTTTTGGGGTTAAGTCCCATTTGGCAGGCGACCTCACCTATGCGCAGCGCATAAGAGGGAGTTGCCACCAGCAGGGTTGAGCCGTAATCCTTCATGTACATTATCTGCTTTTCGGTGTTTCCCGTAGATGACGGGATAACGCAAGCGCCTATATTTTCCAGTCCGCTGTGCAGCCCCAGCGCCCCGGTGAACATACCGTATCCGAAGCATATCTGGCAAATATCCTCATTTGTAGCGCCTCCCGCCACAGCAAGCCTGGAAACGCATTCCGCCCAAATTTCCAAATCATTTTTGGTATACCCCACCACCGTGGGCTTGCCTGTAGTTCCCGAAGATGCGTGTATCCTGGCAAGCTTGCTTTTGTCCACCGCAAAAAGTCCGAAAGGGTAATTATCTCTGAAATCCTGCTTTGTGGTAAAGGGAAGAAGAGACAGATCCTTCAGGGATTTTATATCCTCCGGCTTTATCCCCGCCTCGTCCATTTTCTTCCTGTAAGGCTCGACCTTTTCGTAAACATAGCTTACATTCTTTTTAAGCTTGTCCAGCTGAATGCCCTCGATCTCCTCTCTGGACATTGTTTCCGCTTTTGACCATATCATCATTATCAGCTCCAATGTTATTGTTAAAAACAGTTTTTGTAAAAAAAGTTTTTGCAAAAAACATCCCTGCCCCGAAAAAGCTTCACGGCTCATGGGTTTTCTGCATATTTTACAT
>CAMWLD010000202.1 GCA_947175005.1 uncultured Ruminococcus sp.
CGCTTCCCGTCCGGCGGCGGCGGGCCCGGCCCCTGGGTAGACGCGACCGATATAACCGGCTGCGGCGGGGCCATTGCCTCGGGAGGGGCGGGGGCGGTGCTTTGGATGTGGGTCTCCGCATTTTTGGGAATGGCGGTGAGCTTTACGGAAAACCGCTTGGGCGCGGAGTATGCCCTGAAATATCCCGACCTGCCCAAAGGCCCTATGCTTTATATGGAAAAGGGTATCGGCTCGAAAACGCCGGGGAAAATCTATGCCCTTTGCTGCCTCGGAGTCGCCTTTGCCATGGGCGGCATGAGCCAGAGCAGAGCATTTACGGAAAGCATTTCCGAATGTTTCGGGGATATGCCGACAGGCGGGTCTGCGGACAGCTTTGCCCCGCAACTTTTCGGCAGTCTGCTAATTGCAGTGCTTACAGGGGCTGTGATATTTTCCTCAAGCTCTGTGGGCGAGCGGGTCATGAGCGTTACCGAAAAGATAGTGCCTGTTATGGGGCTGCTGTATGCAGGGGGGTGTATTGTACTTATAGCCCGCTCCCCAAGCGGTATTGGCGAGGCGTTTCAGGAAATAATTATCTGCGGATTTACTCCGAGGGCTGCGGCGGGGGGCGCTGTGGGGATAACGGTAAAAAAGGCCGTGTCCGTGGGACTGCGGCGGGGCGTTTTTTCCAATGAAGCGGGAATGGGCAGCTCGGTGCTTGTCCACTGCGACGCGGATTTTGGCAGCCCCGAAAAAGCGGGCGCATGGGCAGCCTTTGAGGTTTTTCTTGACACAATAGTCTGCTGCACTCTTACCGCCCTTGCCGTCCTGACCTCTCCCCTTTACCGCAGCAAAGGGATATGCGGCGTTACGGAAATTTTCGGAGACAGCCTCGGTAAAGGCGGGGAGCTTTTCGCCTGCCTTTGCATATGCGCCTTTGCCTGGGCGGCGGTCATAGGCTGGTGCTTGTACGGGGAAAAATGTCTGAAATATCTTTTCCCCGATTCAAAGGGGAAAATCTACCGTATCACATTTTGCGCAGCCGCTGCCGCAGGGGGGATATTGAACACGGGGGCGGCTCTCGGCATTGCGGATATTTTCAACTGGTGCGCCATGCTGCCGAATCTGATAGTTATTACTGTACTTACCCAATATAAGAGGCAGGGCGCAAGAAGCAAGAAGCAAGAAATATAAACCGCTTATGCTGCAAATGTAAATCAGTATAATAAAAAAACAACCGTCGCATTTTCTGCAACGGCTGTTTAATAAATCTCTAGCCTCTAGCCCTCTAACATCCAGCCTCTAGATGAGCTTCTCGTATTCCTTGCAAATTCTCTTGATACGGTAAACCCGCTTCTTATTGGGCTTTCTGCCGAATCTATGCTTGTCCTCGTCAAAGGGAGAAATGGTGGTATTTACCGCTGCGCTTGCCTGTACGCCGCCTGCTGTCACAGGCGCACCGCTGCTGATATTCTCCGTTACCTCCGGCTCTTCGGGAGAAGCCGCTGCCGGCAACTGCCTGTATGCTATCATGGCAAATACCGAAAAATGCTCGGTGTTAAAGGTCAGCGTTCTGCCGTTTTCACCCTCGGTGATCTCGCAGTCCAGCACGGTCATACGGTTGCCGTCGTCCAAACGGACTACCTTTACATCATCCGTGTGTCCGTCAAACTGAACGGGCACGGGAAGAGTAATATCCGCCGAACAGTCCGCGTCCTCCTTGAACTGAAGGACCGTCCTGTCATCTGTGCTGTATATGGTAACATCAACAGGGGCTATGTACAGGTTGTCCGTGGGAATGTCGTAGCACTCGAAGCAGTACCTGACATCATTCAGCATATCTTTTCGGCTGGTGAACCTGGCCGTAACATCCCTGCCCAGCTTTTCCATATTAAGAGTAATGCCGTAGCCCTCGCCGTGTTCGGGCAAGCCCTCCAGGGTAACACGCCCTGCGATCTCCTCGGCTGTCCTTGCCATCCACTGCCGCTTGGGACGTTTTCTTTCCCTTGTGACCCTTGTACGGGCCGGGGCTTCCTCGGCTGTATTTTCGCTGTCCGCCGTATCGGTTGCCGTGTCGGCCGCTGTATCGGCGATCTCATCTGTCGCCTCGGTAGCTTCCTCCGATGTAGAAACAGTATCAGCCTCATCGTCCGCACTGTCATTTATGACAGCCTCGTCGGCAGACTGTCTTGCACTTCCCCAAACGGATTCGCCCGCCACGGGAGGCAGATCCGCCTTGTCAATTTCCTCAGCCCCTGCGGTAAATCCCACAGGCACGGTCATAAACGCAAAGGCAGCCGCCAGAAACGCCGACGCCGCACGCCCTGCCAAGGGGCGGAAAGGAGCGTTCATAGACTCTCTTATTTTATTCCCCGTCTCCACAGTCACAGCCCTGACCCAGTCGGCACCGTAAACAACGGAAACCGCTGCAATACCGGGATACTTTGCCCAACGGTGGCGGGACGCAAAATCCACTATCCTGCGAACTCTCTTATTAGCCTTTTCCGAAGAAATAATCATGCTATCTTCCCTTTACATAATTTTTCACAATAAAAGGAAAATCCGACTGCGCCGCCCGCAGCATTCAAAACTGCACTTCTATGCACCCTGCGGGGGCAAAAATTCAACAATCAGCAATTTTCCAATATAATATATTACATATAGTATAACACACTTTAATGAATTTGTCAAGTGATTTTTTATAAAAATGCACAAAATTTTTTGACAATTTATGGAAACTTGCCTTAAAAATTTATGGAAAATGCCGAAATTTCGAGGGATTTTGGTAAATTCAGTTACTGTCCGCTTTCAGATGAGCTGTCAGAGCCTCAAGAAATTCGGGCGAGTATTCGCCTCTGACCGTCAAATAAACGCCGTCTGCATTGATGCAAAGACTGTTTTCGCCGCTGCCGCACCATTCGGCGATTTTTTCGGGAGTGACCGAGGCTATATCGACTATAGCTGTATTCGCTGCTGATATGTCATTGTTAATGCTGTAATTTACCGATACGTTCCCGTTCATATTGAAGCTGTCAGCGTAAACCAAAGCAAACGCAGATGTAAAATGATCCTCCTCCTTATTAAACTGCCTCTCATAAATTATTCTGTCGCCGTGCAGATATTTATCTCCCAATTGTTTCTCCGTGCAGACCTTACCTTTAAATTCGGGCAGCGCGGCGGCCTGTTCAACAGTCAGATTCTGCCACATACCGTCGGCATTGCCGGGAGTAAATCCGTCAAGGGAAATACTGCCTGTAATAAGTCCGTCAAGAATGAGCGCCGACTCGTCCCTTTCAAAGCCAAGGGAGTACAGTACAAAAGCCGTTCCCTCATTTTCAAAATATGCCCAAAGATTAAGTCCGTTGGTTTTTTCGCAATAGCAGCTGTGAACGGTTTTGCCGAGGCGCTCGGTTTTTCCCGCATAATCAAAGCCATTCCACAGCCCGCTGTATTTCGGTATGTCGGACATGGCAAATGTAAACTGACGGAAATCGCTGTCCGAGGAAGTAATGCCGATATTGGCAGAGGAAACTTTACCGCTGCCGTCAAAGGTGACTGTCGCCATTGTATCAAAATCCCCGTTCATAAGGGCTGCGACCCTGTCGGGAAGCAATAATTCCCCGTGATCTGAGTTATAATAATAAACAGCCTCTCCGTCGGAATAATCGTTAAAATCCCACTGCACCAGATCCAAAGGGCTGCTGAAAAGCTCGCCGTAATCATAAGGCTCGTTTTCGGACACGTCTGTTTCAATAATATCGGTGACGGTCTCGCTGTCGGTAAAAACCCCCTGCCCCTCGTCAACGGAAATTTCCGTGGGATTTGTCAGAAGCGTTAAACCTATCACCAGCGCCAGAGCCGCCGCAATGCAGGCAAACCCGCTGCCTATGCTGCGCTGTTTTAATGCCGTTATCTTTGTTGTCCCGACAACTGACACGGCTGCCGACTCGGCAGACTCGTTTCCCAAAGCTTCATTCAGATATTTCTCGTCCACCAGATCAAGCATTTTTGAAAGCTCGTCTCTGTTCATACCTTAACGCCCCTTTCTCTTAAAAAATTTTTCAGCTTATTTCTTGCCCGAAAAAGCATTGATTCCGTTTTGCTTGTGGTTATGCCGCAGCGGCTTGCCACTTCTTTAACGGAAGCGCAGTACCAATACCGCAGCAGGAAAACACGCCGCATTTCGGGCTTCAGGCTTTCCAGGAAAGCATTGATAAGCTCACGCAGTTCCTCCGTTTCATAGCCCTCGGGCTGTGCCTGCGGGTCGCAGATACAGCCTGCCAGCTCATCAAAGGAAACCGAAGCGTTTCGTCCCCGTTTTTGGGCGTTCAGATTCCGACAGCGGTTAATGGCGGTATTGCGTGCGATCTTCAGCAAATACGCCCGGAGATTATCGGGGGCGGCGGGAGGGATTGAGCTCCACGCCCCCATATAGGTATCGTTTTCGCACTCGGCAACGTCCTCTTTGTCGGAGAGGATATTTTTAAGGCACGCTCTGATAATGCCGCCGTATTTTTTCCCTGTTTCCTCAACTGCCTGTCCGGAGCGCTCAAAATAAAGCTCGATGATTTCGCAGTCCTCCATTTTTACCCCTCTTTTCCTTTTTCAAGATCGGTCTTTATACATATAGTAGCATTTTGGATGCGTTTCCTTGCATTTTTATAAAAAATTTTTTCAATAGACTCGGAAAAGCTTTGTTGCATATACGGGGCACTCAAACGCCGCTTGGCTGTTTTCCCCTCAAGCGCCGGGGAGTGGCTTTTTTCCCCACTCACATGCCGTGGGACGGCTTTTGTGTTGCTGTGAATGAGTTGTTGAAATACTTGACTTTTCAGGCAATTGTGAGTTGCCTGTTGAATGAAATGTGACTTTGTTTGTGAAATGCATGACAATGCAAACGACTGTAAGTTGC
>CAMWLD010000203.1 GCA_947175005.1 uncultured Ruminococcus sp.
AATTAATAATTAATAGTTAATAATTAATAATGAGTGTGCGGAGGGGCTTTTGAAATCTGACCTCTGAAAGGTTTTTTGAATATGATTGAAAATAAACTCGGTATAACAAATTCCTCGGAGCTTGCCCGGGAGGAAGAGCGGATAAGCAAGAAAAAGGCCGTGGAAATGTTTGAAAACAAAATGCTTGACAGGCTTGTGCCCGGGACGTTCGCTGCGCTGTCGGAGATACACAGGATATTGTTTGAGGATATTTATGAATTTGCGGGGAAAGTGCGGAAGGTGAATATTGCAAAGGGAAATTTCAGATTTGCGCCTGTGATGTATCTTGCGGCGTCCCTTGAAAATATTGAGAAAATGCCCCAAACAAATTTTGATGAGATCATAGAAAAATACGTTGAGATGAATGTTGCTCACCCTTTCAGAGAGGGAAACGGCAGGAGCATGAGAATATGGCTCGATCATATGCTGAAAAATGAGATAGGGCGGGTGGTCGACTGGAACAGGGTCGACAAGGGCGACTATCTTCTTGCTATGGAGCGCAGTCCCGTTAAGGACATTGAGATAAAATTCCTGCTGAAAAATGCCCTGACCGACAAAACCGACGACAAATATATTTACATGAAAGGCATTGACAACAGCTATAACTACGAGGGGTATAATGCCTACAGTACGGAAGAATTAATTAATAATTAAAAATTTGTATTGGTACTGTTCGCAGTTATGACTGTTGTATGCATTGCAAATATGTTTCAAATATAATGAAAGGTTAGATGTACGAGGTTAGAAATTCACGGCATCTCACTCATTATTAATTATTAATCATTAATTATTAATTATCCAAAAGGGGATTTCAAATGAGTAAAGCAATTGACAACATCAGATTTATTATACTGATAATAATCACCCTTGCCCTTTTGTCCTTGGGGGCGGTGCGGATAATGAAGATACAGCTGGTGGACGGCAGTGCATATCTGGAGAAAAGCAAAAGCTCACGTATTTACGAGCAGGTGATCTCTGCACCGAGAGGGGAGATCGCCGACGCTGACGGCAACTACCTTGTGGGCAACAAATCGGGCTTTAATGTTATGCTGGAAAAGGCCTTTTTCCCCGACAGCAATGCGGAGGCGAACAGGGTCATAGGCGAAACGGCAAGGCTGCTTGCCTCGGAGGGGATAAGTCCCATTGACGAACTACCGATCACAGGGCCCGTGTCGGGCAATTCTCCCTTTGAATTTCTGCCCGACAGGGAAAGCGATATTGCCGCACTGCGGAAAAATATAGGCGTTCAGGTCTACGGCACGGCGGAGGACTGCATTATTGCCATGTGCAGGCTTTACGGAATTGATGAAAATTTGTCCGAGGTTGAAAAGCGGCTTATTGCGGGAGTGCGGTACACTATGGCGCTGCGGGACTTTTCCGTGACAAACCGCTACACCTTTGCGGAGGATATCCCTATGACCGCTGTGGTGAAGATAAAGGAAAAAAGCGATATTCTGGACGGTGTGGATATTTCCCAGGAGGCGGTGAGGGTTACTCACGTGGGAGATGTTGTTCCCCATTTGATAGGCACTGTGGGAGCTATTTCCGCCGAGGAATACGAGGAACTGCGGGACAGCGGCTACGCCCTTAACGACACGCTTGGCAAGGGCGGCATTGAACGGGCTATGGAAAGCGTTCTGCGGGGGGAAAAGGGCGTTCGCCGGCTGGAAATTTCCGAGGGGATAGTGGTGGGCGACGAGACCGCCAAGGAGGCAGTGCCGGGGAATACCATAAAGCTTACCGTTGACAGCAATTACCAGCGGAAGCTGCAGACAATTCTCGAAAATCACATTACATGGCTGAATAATCAGACCTCCGTGAACGCCAAGGGCACGGAGGCGGACGCAGGGGCTATTGTTGTGCTGAATGCCAAAACGGGAGGGCTTATAGGTGCCGCCACATATCCCACTTATGATCTGAAGGACTATATTGCGGATTATCACGCTGTTGCCTCGGGAGAAAATGCGCCTCTTACAAACCGCGCAACTGCGGGAGAATACCGCCCGGGCTCTACCTTTAAGACAGTCACCGCCACTGCCGCTCTTAACGAAGGGGTAATTTCCCCCGACACTATTGTAAACTGTCAAAAATACTACACCTATTGGGAGGACTGGAAGCCCTATCCCGAATGCACGGGCTATCACAGCAGGCTGAATGTGGTGGGGGCTTTGCGGGAATCCTGCAACATCTTCTTTTACGAGGTGGGGCGGATAATGGGCATTGACACCATAACCGAATACGCCGCCCTTTACGGCCTTGGGGAGGAAATGGGGCTGGAAACAGGCAGGGGAATTAAAAAGGGCTATGTGGCTTCTCCCGAGGTGTTTAAGTCTCTGCAGCTGGACTGGCAGGCGGGAAATGTTATCCAAGCGGCTATAGGTCAGTCGGACACGGCTGTTACTCCTTTGCAAATGGCTGCCCAGGCCATGACCGTAGGCAACAGGGGAGTGCGCTATCAGACCTATATGGTGGACAGCATTTACAGCTACAATATGGAGCGGCTGATCTCCAAGACCGAGCCTGTGAAAGCGGCTGTTATCGAGGATAAGACGGGCTACACCTTTTCCTCCGTAATAAGGGGAATGGAGGAGGCGGCAGCCTTTGAGCAGTACCCTCTTTACCCCCGAAACGGCGATTATTACACGGGAAACTATCTGCTGACAACCCTTCCCGAGACTGCTGCCATAAAAACGGGTACTCCGCAGAAGCGGAACAAAAATGACACCCACTCCGCATTTATCGGCTTTTATCCCTCGGACGACCCCGATATTGCCTTTGCGGGCTATGTGGAAAAGGGGGAATGGTCGAAGTTTATGATAAAGGATATTATTAATGCTTATTACAATGAGGATTATTATATCCCGAAGCTGAAAGAGGCGCAGTCCGAGGCGGAAATGGCGGCAATGCTTGCGGATATGGAGATACGTAATGCTCCGAAGATTCCCGAAAATGCTGCGGGCGAGAATGTGTCGGACACGACAGTAACAAGCGCGGAAGTGCATGACACAACAGCGCCAAATGAGGATCATCTTACGGAGGACGCGCGGAATGACGATGTTTTGGATAATACCGGCATTTCGACAGACGATGCCTCGGATATTGTTTCGGAAAGCTACGCTGAAGAGACTTCGGAAGTTCACGGGAATGATTACAGTGAGGATACGCACAATGTTGACGACGATTATGCCGAGCTGCCCGACGACAGCGAGATACTGGCGGGCATATTGAATGATGAGCAGGAAGAAACGGGGGAATAGCAAATGCCCGAAATAAAGCCCATTGCGGTCATAGAGAATGATTTCGACGAGAAATTCGGCATACCGAGACAGGCGGGGCTGTGCAGCGGCGTTTCAAGGATAGTTTTTCTGCCCGAGTACCGCGATCCCGAGTCGCTGCGGGGGCTGGAGGGATTTTCCCACATATGGCTGCTGTGGGAATTTGGAGAGGCGAAAATGCACGGCAAATGGTCGCCCACGGTGCGCCCTCCGAGGCTTGGGGGGAATAAGCGGGTGGGGGTGTTTGCCACACGCTCGCCCTTTCGTCCCAATTCCATAGGGCTTTCTTCGGTGAAGCTTCTGGAGATACGCCACGGCACGCCCGAGGGGTCTGTCCTTTACGTATCGGGAGCGGATATGATGAACGGCACAAATATCTATGACATAAAGCCCTATCTTGCCTACACCGATTCCCACCCCGAGGCGCTTTCGGGCTTTGCGCTGACGGAGGGGGGCAGGCTGCTTGTGGATATTCCCGAGAGTATTGTGGGTCGGATACCCGCAGAAAAGCTTCAAGCCCTTAAAGAGATACTTTCCCAAGACCCCCGCCCACAGTATCAGAACGACCCCGAAAGGGTTTATACCATGGCTTTCGGGGGAATGGATGTGAGTTTTGTTTTTGAGGGGGATTTTGTAAGGGTTGTAAAGATTGAAACGAGAAAATAAGTTGCAAAGTGCAAATGGCTGTGTTAGCCGAGGTGATTTGGATTTATGCAAAATAATTCAGCACACAGCACCGAAAACGTTTTCTTTCAACCTCTTACCTCTGACATCTGACCTCTTAATGGTCAATGTACACAAAAATACTCTCCAATATTTTTATATTTCAAACGTTTACGCCTCTTGACATTTCTTTCCGATTATGATATACTTATACTTGCAACAAATTATTGATGCGGCCAACTAATAGAACCTGACCGTATTATGGCTTGCGGTGAATGTTACAATCTGTATAACTTCTTATTTGCAGTACATTTTGTATAAAAATCTGTACAAAATTTGTGCAAGTATACAAAATGTAAAAAGTTGTCTTACAGATATTGACAAATCCGGAAAAATGAGTTATAATATAAATGATGTTAAGGTTCTTATATTCTATGTTAACATCCGTTTTGTTGTCTCCTTTCTTTTGTTCTACACATAATGATTTTATGTGATTTGATTTTCTCGGCAGGGCTTTGTCCCTGCCATTTTTTTGCTTTCATTAGGTTGGATTTTTACGGTTAGTAAATTTTTTGGGAAAGTGGCTTTGCTCAAACGCCGCGGGGCTGGTTTCCCCTCATGCGCCGGGGATATGGCTTTTTTCCCTCAAACGCCGGGGAGTGGCTTTGTTCCCCTGCCACGCTGGGGCGACTTTGTGTTGATGTAAATTAATTTTGAAATGCGTTCATTTGTTTAAAGCTGTGATTTGCCTGTTACTATGAAATGTGACTTTGTTTATGAAAAGCTTAACTTTGCAAACGACTGTTCGTTGCCGACCAAAGGGACAACCTCCCAGGGGGGAGAGGGGGCGCTCAGGGCTTGCTGGGGACGTAGGCCGCCCCCCTCTCCCCCCTGCGCGGTTTTCCCTCT
>CAMWLD010000204.1 GCA_947175005.1 uncultured Ruminococcus sp.
CGGCAAAGCCGCCCTTGGCAAAGCTGCCGCGCAGCATTTTTTTTAGGGGTGTTTTCACTTTTCATAATTATAGCACATTTTACATAAAAAGTCAAGGGCGCGGCAGGCTTTCGGGGCACCCGTTTCACACACACCGCACCCGCATTATTTTAAATTCAATTTCCATCTCCCATGACCGTTTCGCAAAAGATCTTGTTAAGCCGCTCCATGCTGCCCTTTTCCCGGGGAGGCATATTTTCCGCAGCGATCTTCAGCTTGCAAAGCTCATTTTCTATATACTCCGCCAAGACTTCCACACGGGGGATCATGCCCTTTTCGGGAGCGGTCTCTTTGGCGCTCAAAAGCCTGTTCACCTCGCCCGTTAAGGCAGCGGGCAGATAGCCCCCGGCAAGCTCGGAAAAAAGTATTGGCGGGGGAGTGCGCCTGTCCTCTATCCAGCGGCAGGCAAGCAGAGGTCTTAGCACATAAAAATATTTTTTCAGCTTGACATTTTCACTCTTCAAATGCCTGTTGTTATTTTCCGCCAGCTTCAAATAATGGAACATAGCCCCCTTGGGGTTAAAATAATCGCAATGATTGCAATCATTGCAAAGTACGGGCAGTATTTTTTGCCATTCCTCGGAATTGCAGTAAACTATGGGAGACTGTGCCCATTCAAAGGCGGTCTGATTTGACTTGTACAGCAGATACAGAAATTTTTTCAAGTCCCAGCCGTTCACATCATATACCTCGTCAAGCTGCCATTCGATAACGTCGGGAATTTCATCTATCCGCAGATAATCCTCGGGGCGGCGAACATAAACAAACCGCACATCATAGTCGCTGTCTGGAGAGGCAAAGCCCCATGCCCTGCTGCCCGACTCGACAGCGTAAATTATCCGCACATTTTCCTTTTGTTCTATTTCCGCAAGCTTTTCCTTGATGATTTTCTCCATGCTTTCCATTTCCTCAAAGCTCCTTTTTAACGGTCAAACCAATATCAAAACAAGAGCAGCCGTATGACCGCCCTTGCTTCTTTGCCGCCGTTTTTACAAATTTACATACTTGCTTTCTGCCGTGCGTCCGCCGTGCCGTGCTTCAAAACGGGCGAAATATACTTGTATATCGCCACAGTCACCGCCGTGCAGCATATCCCTTTAACAAAGGTGAACGGCATATTGAACCAAACAAGCGCGTCAAGCAGCGTTTCCACCTTGGGGTTCAGCGCCTGATATGCTTTTATAATGGAGCTCATTTCCATAAATTTTGTGTAGAAAGGATAGCTGATAAAGTAGTTTACGGGAATGCTCACCAGCGCCATGACCGCCGATCCCAGCAAAGCTCCTATTATAGCGGTTTTGCGAGTCTTTTTCATTTTGTAGACAAGTCCTGCGGGAATAACCAGTCCGCAGCCGATAAGGAAATTTGCCAACTCGCCGATACCTCCCGAATAGGTTATTGCAATGTTCACCAGATTTTTTATAAGGCAAACGCACACTCCCGACAGCGGACCCACCGCAAAGGCGGCTATAAGCGCCGGCAGGTCGGACAGGTCAAACTTAACAAATCCCGGGATGAACATAGGCAGGGACACCTCCGCAAACATAAGCGCCGAGGCCATTGCACCCAAAACCGCCGTGATCGTCAGCTGACGGGTCTTGCTTATTTCCTTGTTGGGTTTAAAAATGCTGCTTTTCATAAAAAAGCCCTCCTTAAAAATAAATGATTTATTAATAAAGAGCAATCTGTTCGCAGAAAAATGCCCGCAAAGCTTGTAACAACAGCTTCACGGGCAGGGATACACGCAAAAATTGTCATTTTGAGAATGACTGCCATTTCATTGGAAATGACGCCATTTTTTTAAATGGCAGCGCGTTTGTTTCTTCCATCCGGACTGTAACCGTCGGTTTCGGATTTTCACCGAGATCAGCGCGTTTCGTATGCGAAACAATTTCGTCTGCGAAACAATTTCGTTTACAAAGTAATTTCACTATGCGAAACAACGGTAGCGGACTTATGGGGTAAACATTTTACCACAATTACCGCCGGTGGGGACTTTCACCCCGCCCCGAAACAAATTGCAGTTTATTCAAAAATAATCGGAGAAATGCCCGTATACAGGCACTTCCTCAAACAGTCAAACATCAGCGGCAGAGGACTTTTCTAACCTCTTACCTCTCACATCTAACCTCTGACAGCTTATTCGCTCTCGTCCTCATCGCTGCCCGAATCCAGATCGAATTCCAGCAGCTCGCCGCAGCGTGGACAGGTAATAGTGCCCTCGGCGATCATACCCTCGTTAAGATTGATAGTATCGCCGCAGGTGGGACAGGTCACCTCGTACATTTCCTCTTCCTCAAAAAGCTCCTCGTCCTCGGGCTCTTCAAAATCGTCCCCGTCATCGCTTTCGGTTTCGTAAAAATCGCCCTCTATCTCGCCCAGATCCTTGTCAATATCATCAACAAGCTCCGCCAACTCGCCCATATCGTCATGGGTCTGCTCGATCTGGTGCGCCATGTCCGACAGTATCTCCGCTATAAGGCAGATAACCTCGTCGTCGGTTTTAAGCCCCTTCATAAGACCGCGCAGATACGCTGTCTTTTCGGATAATGATTTGAAGTCCATATAAACCTGCCTCCTTAAAAAGCTTTTATGCAACGCGATATGCTGTGCGGCATATTCTGTGCAGAATGTTCTGCGCAGAATACTCTGCATCTTACGCTCTTTCCATATACTCGCCCGTGCGGGTGTCTATCCTTATGGTCTCGCCCTCGTTGATGAACAGGGGAACCTTGATCTCCGCGCCTGTTTCGAGAGTTGCGGGCTTTGTGGCGTTGGTAGCCGTGTCGCCCTTGAAACCGGGGTCGGTCTGGGTAACGGTAAGCTCAACAAAGTTGGGAGGCTCTACCGCAAAAACCTTGCCCTTATAGGAACATACCTTGCAGATCATCTGCTCCTTGACAAACTTGAAGCTGTCGCCCAGCTCTGCGGAGCTGATAGGAGTCTGCTCGTAGGTCTCGGGATCCATAAAGTAGTACAGATCGCCGTCGGTATAGGAATATTCCATATCCTTTCTTTCAACAAAAGCAGTGGGGAACTTGGCAGAGGGATTGTAGCTCTTCTCAATCACCGAGCCTGTAATAACGTTCTTTACCTTTGTTCTTACAAAGGCAGCGCCTTTTCCGGGCTTAACGTGCTGGAACTCCACTATCTGAAGAACGTTTCCGTCCTCCTCAAAGGTCATACCGTTTCTGAAATCTCCGGCTGTAATCATTTTTTTACGCTCCTTTATTAAATTTTGTACTCTTAAAATATATTGAAGCTTAAGGGATTACCTATAACTTTTAAACTTAAACCTCCATAATATTTTTAAAAATCATCATATATTAATATCATATCACACTTTTTGGAAAATTGCAATACCTTTTTTATAATTTTATCAGATTTTTGGGAGCATTTGTTAAATTGTTACAGGAATCGGGTGTAATTGCCACAAAATCTTCTATCCTTACGCCGAATTTTTTCGGGAGGTATATCCCCGGTTCAACGGTTATCACCATATTTTCGGCCAGCTTTGTTTCGTCACGGGTGTTTGCGGCGGGGCTTTCGTGGATCTCCATTCCCACGCAGTGCCCCAGTCCGTGACCGAAATTTTCTCCGTAGCCTTTTTCGGAAATATAGCCCCTTGCAACATTGTCAAGCTCTTTGCCCGTTATGCCCGCTCTTGCAGCCCGCAGCGCCATTTCCTGGGCAGCAAACACAATATTATAGATCTCTTCCATTTCATCGGTGACATTGCCAACAGCCACCGTTCGGGTCATATCGCTGTGATAGCCCTCATATACTGCCCCGAAATCCATTAGCACAAAATCGCCCGTTTGCACTGTGCTGTCCGAGGGCACGCCGTGGGGCATTGACGTGTTCTCCCCCCGCAGGGCAATGGTTTCAAAGGAAATGTCCTCTGCGCCGTTTTTAAGCATATTAAAGCTTAGCTCAAGGGCGATCTCCCGCTCGGTAACGCCTGGTCTGATAAAATCAAGGATATTTTCAAATGCCCTTTCCGCAATGCGTTGGGCTTTTATAATAGCCTCGATCTCGGCGGGGGATTTTATCCGCCGCATTTTTTCGATAATATTGCTTAGGTCTCCCTCATTCGTCACCTGCGCTCCGCAGTCCGCAAGCCCCTTTTTCATTCTGTCAAATGCGGACAAAGTGACCTTGTCCCGCTCTGTCCAAATTTCTTTTGCACCGTGCTTTTTGATAAGCTCGCCCAGCTGCTCGTAAAGCTTTTTCTGCTCAATCACCTCGCAGCCCCGGGCAGCCTCCCGAGCCTTTTCGATATAGCGAAAATCTATTACAAGATATGCCGCGTCCTTAAAAACCGCCACAACTCCCGCCGAGGACTTCATTCCCGTAAAATACCGCCTGTTGATGTCGTCCCCGATGATTCCGCAGACTCCCTCGGGCAGTGCGGCGCAAAGCCTTTGCAGACGGTCCTCATATTCTGTTTTCATGTTTTTGAGCTCCTTTACTTGATCTTGTACACCAAAAACAATTTGAAACTTAGGGGATTCCCTATAACTTTCAAACTTTTACCTACCGCCGATTTGTTGTGCGCACCAAAGATACATTGAAACTTAGGGGTTGTCGCTGTATTTCAAACTTCAGCCCTCCGACAGTTTATTTTTGACCGCCTGCAAGCCAAGGATATAGCTGTATTTGCCGAATCCCGCAATCTGCCCTATGCAGACGGGGGCTATGACCGACTTGTGCCTGAATTCCTCGCGGCTGTGAATGTTGGACATATGCACCTCCACCACGGGAATTTTTATCGCCGCAATAGCGTCCCTAATGGCATAGCTGTAGTGAGTATATG
>CAMWLD010000205.1 GCA_947175005.1 uncultured Ruminococcus sp.
GATCTGTAAAGTGCCGTCAATGCCGTTGTCCTTCCACGCCTGCAAAAATTTCCGCGAGGGGTGAGCAAATATTTCCTCCCGAAGTCCCTCGTCGTGAATCTGCTCCAATACGCCCGTTACCCTTATCTGAACGCCGCCCGCAGAGAAGCACATTTCCGCCTTGGGATTTGCCTTTATCTGGGCAAACACATCCTTTGTGGAGGCAGTGTGAAAAATTATCCCTCTCTCGTCCGCTCTGAATAAAAGCATTCCCCGGACTCTCGGTTGGTCGCCCTCGGCAGTTGCAAGGTAAAATGCGGGATTTTCATTTATTAATTTGAAAATTTCCGCTGAAGTCATAATGATCATCCTTTCGTGATAATGTATACGGAAATGTCGGCTTGACCGGCAGTCCCGTAATAAAATTATAGCACCTTGAATGATCTTGCGCTTTCGCAATACTGCACGTTTTTTTCACAATAATGTTAATCTATGTATTTATCTCTGTATTCCGTGGGAGTTACCCCCAGCATATCCTGAAACCGTGAGGAAAAATATGCGCTGCTGCCGAAGCCGCACCTATAGGCAATTTCGGTCATAGAAAGCTCTTTCCTTTTAAGCAGAAGCTTTGCACGGTATATTCTGATACGGGTAAGATATTCAATGGGAGTTATTCCCGTTTCTCTTTTGAATCTGCGGGCAAAGCAGGAGGGAGAAATATATCCCAGTCCTGCCAGCTGCGCTACGGTAATATTTTCCGAAAAATGCCTCTCCATGTAATGCTGCGCCCTTGCAACGGAATAGTCGTCGGAAACCGCCCGCATATCAAGGGATTCGCCGAAAATGCTGCGTATTATCCAGTGAGTTATTATTTCGGACTGTGCGTCAAGGGTTATGTCGGAATTTGCCATATGCTTGCTGTATTCAAAGGCAAAAAGATTAAGTGATTTTAATATATCACTGCAAATTTCAAATGAATGCTCCTTGTAGACCGGGACGGCTTCCGAATACATTTTAAAGCGCTTTTCAAAATAATTTTTATCAATCAGAATGCAGTAATAGTGCCGCCCCGCAGCGTCGCTGTGAGGAATATCGGGCGAGGTTATTTGTGCGGGATAATGGTATTGTCCGTCCGATTTTTCATCAAAAAATATCACGGCCATATAGGACGGGTGGGTGTGATTTTCCTTTTGCGCATATCCGCAAGGCCCTGCTGCGGGGATAAACAACCCCAGCTGCGGGCGCACAAAGCAGTCGGTAAATTTAAGCTCATCTTCTGTAACGCTGCTGCCCACAAGCTTTTTAATCATGTCAAAATTTTCCATTTTATAACTTCCTTAAATTTTTTATCCATGGTTTTCCGAACATTTGCTTTTTCAAATTTTTAAAATTATATCATAAATTCTGTCGACTGTCAATATTAATTCCGCGTTTAATTTTAACCTGTTATTTTGGCAATTCCGACGTATGGAGGAAATGAACCGAAACGGTGAAAATACCTCGAACGGTGACAAAAAAACGTCCGCTGCATATCATATTAAAGGGTGCGGCAATGCCGTATAAAAACCTGTTTTTGGGAAACCTCCGATAAAGGGCTGTAAAATTTTTACGCCCTTTGACGGACGGTCCCTTTAAGCTTTTACCTACAGAAAGGAATATGCGAAATGTCCGATATATTACCGGGTACCGTACTGGTCGCAGGGGGAGATATGCGTTTTGCAGCCCTGGCTGCCGAGCTTTCAAAAAACCGAAGGGTCTATGCGGCAGGCTTTGACCGAAGTGCACTGTCCTGCGATAACTGCGATAAAATAATTGCTGTCGATGTGATGAACATCCCCGAAAGAGCGGATATACTTATATTGCCCATGCCCGTTTCCGACGACGGCGTTACCCTTTGCGCTCCATTTTACAGCGGGACGATAGGGCTTGAGACCCTTATAGGCTGCGTAAAGGAAGGCGGCACTGTTTTCGGCGGACGTGTTACCGATAAAGTCAGGGAGCTTTTTGCCAAAAAGGGATTTTCTATAACCGATTATTTTCTGCGGGAGGAGCTGTCGGTGTTAAACGCCGAAGCGACTGCCGAGGGTGCGGTGCAGATAGCCCTTGAAGAGCAGCCCCGTGTAATAATGGGGCAGCGGATACTTATTCTTGGAATGGGGAGGATAGCCAAGGCGCTTATACGTGTGCTGTCGGGCTTCGGCGCGGATATTACCCTGTGCGCCCGCAAATATTCCGACCTTGCCTGGGCGAAGGTTTACGGCTGCAAAAGCGTGCATATGCGTGAGCTGAAAGATTCCGAGGCGCTGAAAAGTGCAGAGCTTATCTTTAACACCGTTCCGAGCCTTGTTCTTGATGAGGAGCACCTTAAAAACTGCCGTTCCGATTCCCTTATAATCGATCTTGCCTCAAAGCCGGGCGGTATGGATTTTGAAGCAGCGGGCAGACTTGGTCTGCGTGCGATCTGGGCGCTTTCCCTGCCGGGAAAAACAGCTCCCGTAAGCTCGGGAAAGATCATCGGCGAAACCATTGAAAATATACTTAACGAACGGGCGTCGGGGAATTTTTAAAGGCTTCCCGAAGCCCCTCAAAAAATTTACTTAAATGAAAATGCTGCGCTCATTTGCAGTATCGGATCGAATATAATTACCCCGAAAAGCGCTTACCCATTACAGTGAAAGGAGGGAGGTAAAATGCCGGAAAACAAATCCCCGTTTTCGGGGGTAAAAATAGGGATAGCCATGTGCGGCTCATTCTGCACATTCGCAAAGGTTTTTGAGCAGATGATAAAGCTCAAATCCATGGGAGCAGAGCTGCTGCCCATAATGTCCTACCATGCTTCGACACTTGACACCCGATTCGGCACTGCCGAGGAAAATATCATGACCGCCGAAAACATCTGCGGCAGGGGAGTCATAAACACTATCCCGCTGGCAGAGCCTATAGGCCCCAAAAAAATGCTTGACCTGCTGATAGTCGCACCCTGCACGGGAAATACCCTTGCAAAGCTTGCGGGCGGGATAACCGATACCCCCGTCACCATGGCGGTGAAATCCCACCTGCGAGGCGGCCGTCCCGTGCTTATAGCGGCAGCCACCAACGACGCCCTGTCCGGTTCGGCAAAAAATATCGGCACGCTTTTAAATACAAAAAATATCTATTTCTGCCCCTTAAAGCAGGATGACTATGTCAATAAACCCGCCTCAATGGTTGCGGATTTTAAGCTCCTCTGCGACGCTGCCAATGCGGCTCTGGAGGGCAGGCAGATTCAGCCGGTTATGATGTGAAAATATATTTTCAATATATTGAAATTATATTATTTATCCCTTGCAGCCCGTTTTTTACAAGACTGCAAGGGATTTTTTATCACTTAATACCCACTGTTAAATCTGTTCTGCTCTTTATTTTTCTCCGCCCTCAATATCCATAACGAATATGCTATGGAAATAACGCATAATACAGCGGCAATTGCCATTTGATACGTCTGCGAACCCTCTGCGCCAAAAGTGCTCAGCGAATTGACAACACTGTGTGTGACGATACAAGGCAAGAGGCTCTTTCCCTTGTAGAAAATAATTGTAAAAAGAAAACCGAGTGCAACTGCATAGCAGACCTGTAAAAGATTGGATAAAAGCTCGCTGCCGTTCAGCAAATTCACAATATGACCGATACCGAACGTAACGCTTGAAACTATTATCGCCCGCTTTACATTGGTTTTGCACATTGCCTTGAAAAGAAAACCGCGGAAAATGACCTCTTCAAGAAAGCCTACGCAAAGCATACTCAAAACGTATAACGCACTTTCCCCGGCAGACATATTCATTGTAACGCCGTTCCAAAGATTTACGGACATTATCAGAAGAAGAGGCAGAAAGTATAAGTAATTTTTCGGGTTTCCCTTAAACAGTATCAATCCGTATTTTTCCGACAGGTCATTCTTTCTTATCCACACGAAAATAACCAACGTTAAGATTACGCATAAAGGAGCGGTAATTATTTTTTGAAATCCCAAGGATTCCGAATAATCGTCTGCCGCGCTGAGCGATACAACATATACAACTATCCATATTACTGCGAACCATATTTCGCTTTTTTCATATAATTTTTTCATTTAATTTCCTCCTTATAAATCAGTCCGGCTGTTTTTTCGACAGCCAGCCTTTAAAAAGTCCGCCCATAAAAACAGAAACGATAAAGTAAAAAATGTCTGTAAAAATAATAAATATAAATGACGGTATTAATATTCGTGTATATTTTTTGCCAAAGAATTTTCCTTTGTTAACAGCGCCGCCCATTCTTATTATGTAGAAAAATACGCCCAGATTAAAAAAAGCAAGAGTAAGCGCCTGGCTGGCGAAATTTTTAAGTGCGTCCACAGGCAGGAAATTGCCCTCCCGGACACCGCTTAGAATAATATTCAGAACTAATATCCCGATCTGCACAATAAACACGATCCGTGTAACATTCAGCATAACGCCGCCGCCTATGCCTATTCCGCCGCCCCATTCCAGTCCGCTTCTCTCACAAAAATTCCGTAAGACCCGCAGCAGCGGTTCGCTTTGATTTCCCTCAATAAAGCCGTTGTTTGAAATGCTGTAAACGTTCAGCCGAAGCCCGTTTTCCTTGCAGAAGGCTTCCAACTCTTTCAGGAAGGGCAGTATATGCGACGGCACACTGTCCACATACAGCGGCAGACAAAATACGACTCTGTCTGCATTCGTCAGTTCCTGTAATATCCGTTTGTGATCGCCCTTGTTCCGCAGCCTCTCCGTCACCTTTTCGCCCCTCACAAATAGCCTCTCAAGCCACAGAAAATAAGCGGAAGCGCAAAACCTTTTTTTCGGACTGCAATTTATAAATACC
>CAMWLD010000206.1 GCA_947175005.1 uncultured Ruminococcus sp.
CTTTCATATTTTCACACAAAAACTTTCTTTAATATCAAAACTGCAAGCTGCTTATTTTAAGTTATCCAGCAGTCCCCTGCACCCCTCGTAAATATCGTTATACGCCGTTTCAAAATCCCCCGAATACCAAGGGTCGGAAATGTCCTCACCCTTGCGGGAGGTAAAATCCAGCAGCTTTGAGACCTTGTCCGATCTGCCGATGATACGCTCCAGATTCCGCAGATTGTACGAATCCATGGCAACGATAAGATCAAATATGACGGCGTCGTCACGGGTAATAGTCCTCGCCCTGCGCTTTGCAAAGGGCACGCCTTTTTCGGTGAGCTTTCTCTTTGCGGGCGGGTACATATCATTTCCCGTTTCCTCATTACTTACAGCGGCGGATTCTATGTAAATATCCTCCGCCAGCCCCTCGTCCGTTACCAGCTTTTTCATTATAAATTCCGCCATGGGCGAGCGGCATATGTTGCCGTGGCAGACGAATAATATTTTTTTCAAAATAAGTTCTCCTTTCGGTTTTGTACAAAAACAGGCTTTGCCTGATACGATATTTTCAATTTTTTACAGTAAAATTATATCATAAAATCCCGGCTTATATCAAGAAAAATCCAATCGGGACGTTTATCAAAAAGCCTTTACCCGATTGCTTTTTTGTGCTTCTCCAGAAGCTCCCGTATCTCCGTTTTTTTCGTATAACGCTCGGTCTCCTCGGCACATCCGATCAGCCTGTCAATATTTCGGGCGGATATCAGAGATGTATTTTCGCAGACTTTTTTGATGCGGTCGGTATCGGATTCGTCTGTCAGCTGTTCCATAAGCTTTATGAAATTTTTCTTTATGTATTTTTCCGATTCGGCATTCCCCGTGTCAAGGTAATAGTCAAAGATCACCTTGAATTTTATCATATGGCTCATGCGCCGTGAAAAATCATTTGCCAAAAGCATCTCCACAACATTTGATATATCTTCCTTTGCCTCTAAGATACCGTGAGCGTCAATATGCACCAAGGCACCGTCAATATTTACCGTGAAATTTTTTATATGAAAGCAGTTCCCGAAAGCACCGCTGCCTATTTTTGTTACACTGTCGGGGATATTTACATTTCGGAGTCCCGAGCAGTCGGCAAAAGCATTCCGACCTATTTCCGAAACGCCCTCGGGGATATCTATGTCGGAAAGACGGCTGCAACCGCAAAAAGCGCTGTTTCCAATGCTTGTGACATTGTCGGGGATATTAACTTTTTCAAGACTTCTGCACCCGAAAAAAGTCCGCTCGGCAATGTCTGTAAGTCCCTCGGGAAGTGTTATGTTTGTAAGGCTTTCGCAGCTGCCGAAGGTCTCGGCATAAATGTGCTTGATATTCCGTGGGATATTTACCCTTTCAAGCCCCGAACAGCCCATAAAAGCCCGCACCCCCATTTCGGAAACGCTTTCGGGAATGCTTATGCATTTAAGCTTTTTACATTCGGAAAATGCTAAGCTGCCAATGCTTTTAAGCCTGCGGGGCAGGTCTGTTTCGCTCAAATCCGATCCGGAAAACGCAAAGTCCTCTATTGTCTCAAGGCTTTCGGGCAGACTTATTTTACTAAGACCCGAGCGCACAAATGTCCATTCCGAAATGCTTGTTATCCCCTCGGGCAGGGCAATGCTTTTCAGCTTCATGCACTCCTTGAATGCGCCCGGGGCAATGTATCTGACGCTGTCGGCAATGACGGGACTTTCCTCATTCCCCTTGTACCGCAAAAGTATACCGTCCCCCACTGTCAGAATTTCATGGGTATCATTTTCAAGCCATGGCGTTTTTTCAAAAGCCTGATACCCAATGCTTGTTACGCCCCTTGGAATGTTCACATTTTCAAGACCTGTGCAATTTTTAAAAGCACACTTTCCAATATGCTTCAGACTGTCGGGAAGCTTTACATTTTTAAGACCCCGGCAGTCGGCAAATACCTCATATCCAAGGCTTTCAATGCCCTCGGGAATTGCTATGCCGGGAAGACTGCCGCATTCATAAAAAGCGCTTTCTCCGATATTCGCAAGGCTGTCGGGAAGGGTTATTTCCGCAAGGCTGCGACAGTATTTAAAAGCCCACTCACCAATGCTTGTTACTCCCTCGGGAATGTTTACGTAAATAAGATTCTGACACCAATAAAATGCTCTTTCTCCAATGCATTTTACACCCATGGGCAGAGTTACTTTTGTAATATTTTTGCACGTGTTAAAAGCGTCGTCCCCGATGACCGTTACCCCCTCGGGAACGGTCACCTCGGTATTCCCGTCCTCCGTATATTTTGTAAGTACACCGTTTTGAATCTGAAATGCCATTTTATTTTTCCTTTCCGAAGAAACGATTATTTTCCGAACCTCAGCCGCCGATCGGCTGTTAACTCATTATATCACGTCCCCTTTGCAATGTCAAGAAATGTCATTTCCCGAATTTGGCAGCTTTTGAAAAATATTCCAAAAATCCCTTGATTTTTTCAGTGGAATATGTTACAATATAATAAAATATTTCCCGAAAAAAATTCACAGGCAAGTGAATAAAAAATTAAAAAGGAGTAGAATTCTATGAACCCAAAGATCGGCATAAGACCCGTCATTGACGGCAGACAGTTCGGCATAAGGGAATCCCTCGAGACCCAGACCATGAACATGGCAAAGGCTGCGAAAAAGCTCATTGAGGAAAATCTGCGGTATTATGACGGCACGGCTGTAGAGTGCGTCATTGCTCCCTGCACCATAGGCGGCGGCGCAGAGGCGTACAAGGCGGAGGAATTTTTCAGCACACAGAATGTCTGCGCCACTCTGTCGGTGACCCCCTGCTGGTGCTACGGCATGGAAACTATGGACACAAACCCCATGACCATAAAGGCGGTATGGGGCTTTAACGGCACGGAGCGCCCGGGGGCTGTGTACCTGGCGGCTGTCATGGCTGCCCATGCCCAGAAAGGGCTGCCCGCCTTTGCAATTTACGGCAGAGACGTTCAGGACGCGGACGATACCTCTATCCCCGAGGACGTAAAGGAAAAGATACTTCGCTTTGCCCGCTGCGCCGTGGCGGCAGGGTCTATGAGAAACAAAGCATATGTAGGCATAGGCGGCGTTGCCATGGGCATCGGCGGCTCTTACTGCAATGCGGACTTTATGCAGCATTATCTGGGCATTCGTCCCGAATGGGTGGATATGACGGAGATACTGCGGAGAGTCAAGCTGAACATTTTCGATAAGGATGAATATGAAAAGGCTCTCAGCTGGACAAAGGCAAACTGCCCCGAGGGCATGGACATAAACGAGGGTGCAAATCCCGGAAACCCCGATGTTATGAGCAAGGAAGAGCAGTGGGAATTCTGCGTTAAGATGACCCTTATAATCCGCGACATTATGCTTGGGAATGAAAAGCTGGACGAAATGGGCTGGCACGAGGAGGCAAGAGGCAGAAATGCAATTTTCGGCGGCTTCCAGGGTCAGAGGCAGTGGACGGACTGGCTGCCCAATGCCGATTTTGCCGAGTCTATACTTAACACCACCTTTGACTGGCGCGGGAATAAGCGCCCCATGTGCCTTGCTACGGAAAATGACGGGCTAAACGGCGCTGCCATGCTTTTCGGAAATCTGCTGACTGGGGCAGCCTCCGTTTTTGCGGACGTTCGCACCTACTGGAGTCCCGAGGCAGTCGAGCGTGTAACGGGGATACGTCCCACGGGAATTGCCGAAAACGGCTTTATTCATCTGATAAATTCGGGCGCTGCCGCTCTTGACGGCACAGGCCTTGCAAAGAACGACAAGGGCGAGGGCGTAATGAAGCCCTGGTGGGACGTTACCGAGGACGACAAGAAGAGCATTCTTGGCGGTGCAGACTGGTGCCAGGCAAATCTCGGGTACTTCAGAGGCGGCGGATATTCCTCTCACTTCAAGACCGAGGCGGAAATGCCCGTTACCATGGTCCGCCTTAATATAATCGACGGCATAGGTCCTGTATTGCAGCTTGCGGAGGGCTTTACGGCGGTGCTTCCCGAGGAGATACACAAGCCTCTCGATATGCGCACCGACAGGACATGGCCTACTACCTGGTTCGTACCGAGGCTTGACACCGGCAAGGCGGCTTTCAAGGACGTTTACTCGGTAATGGCAAACTGGGGCGCAAACCACGGCGCATTCGTCTACGGCCATGTGGGCAAGGATCTTATCACTCTTGCTTCCATGCTGCGTATACCCGTGGCAATGCACAATGTTCCCGACGAGGATATATACCGTCCTCACGCCTGGAGCGCATTCGGCACGGCTGACCCCGAGGGTGCGGATTACAGGGCTTGTGCGGCATACGGTTCAATGTATTGATCGTTAATTATTGAGATATGTGTTTATCCCCCGGACTTTGCGGTTCGGGGGAATTTTTCTTGACAAATACACATGAATTATGGTATAATACGCTTACAAGGAGGACCGAAACATGACAAATATAAAAATCACATTAAAACGGCTGATAATTATTTTGCTGACGTCCCTCACAGCAGCGGCTTCGCTGATATCAGCCGCAATAATTACAGGATTATACGACAACTTTATGCTCATTATTTCATCGGTCTTTTTCGGAGTGATCTTTTACTTTTGCCTCAAATCGTCCTATTGGCTCGATATTATTTTAAAGTTTATTTTATCGGGCGTTTTTGCGTTTGTATTTTATAAAATCACTTGGGAAAATAATTTGTTTTACAACTTATTTATAAATAAATTTCCCGAATACGGCGCTCCGAATGCAGGGACGGAATTTACTATATTGGCATCCTTTGTGATAAATTTTAGTTCCGCTATTATTC
>CAMWLD010000207.1 GCA_947175005.1 uncultured Ruminococcus sp.
CTGACTTATCTTTGCAGCTGTTCGTCCTCGGTGATAATGGGGCTTGTTAAGTCGGGGGCGGCGGAAATTTTCCGTGAGGAAACGCTGAAAGTCCCCGAAATAGGGGATATGGATGATATTTCCGATATTGTTTTAAGCTCTGCGCAAAGAGAAGCTTACGAGGGGATAGCGGGGCTTTGTGATGAGGGGAAGCCGTTGTCGGCGCTGTTATACGGCGTTACGGGCAGCGGAAAGACTCTTGTGTTTGCAAAGCTTATGGAGCGGACTTTAAAGCAGGGGCGCGGGGTGTTGTTGCTTATTCCCGAAATTGCGCTTACGCCTCAGATGGTGAACCGTTTCAGGCGGCTTTTTGGGGAGATGGTGGCGGTAATGCACAGCGGGCTGTCACTTTCCATGCGCTCTAATGAGTACAAGCGGATAAAGACGGGGCAGTGCAGGATTGTGATAGGCACTCGCAGCGCTGTTTTTGCGCCTATGGAGAATATCGGGCTTATTATAATGGACGAGGAGGGGGAACGCTCCTACAAATCGGGGCAGAATCCCAGGTATCATGCGAGAGACGCGGCGGCAAGGCGGTGTTTATATCACAAGGCGGTGCTGCTGCTGGCTTCTGCTACGCCCTCAATAGAAAGCTTTTACGGGGCGGCAAGCGGGAGGATAAAACTTTTCAGGCTGCCCCGGAGATATTCCCCCGATGAGGGCATTTCCTCAAATGAGGGCATTTCTTCGGGAGAGGGCATTTCCTCGGGAGAGGGCATTGTATCGCTTCCCGAGGTCAAGATAATTGACATGACGGGCAGCGGAAAGATATTCAGCGGCGAGCTTATCCGTGAGCTGAAAAGCAATCTGCAAAAGGGTGAGCAATCGCTGCTGCTGCTTAACCGCAGGGGGTATCATACTTATGTTTCCTGCATGGAGTGCAGGCAGCCTGTAAGCTGTCCGAACTGCGAGATTCCCATGACATACCACAGGATAAACGGCAGGCTTATTTGTCACTACTGCGGTTACAGCGAGGATTTTACCGGGCGGTGCGGCAAGTGCGGCGGGGGATTGAGGTTGACGGGAATGGGGACGCAACGCCTGGAAGAGGAAATTGCGGAGTTTTTGCCCGATGCAAGGATACTGCGTATGGACGCTGACACCACTTATTCGAGATATGCTTACGACAAGCGGTTTACCGCTTTCGGAAACGGCGAATACGATATTATGGTGGGCACGCAGATGATAGCCAAGGGTTTGGATTTCCCAAATGTCACGCTGGTGGGCGTTCTGAATGCGGATAAGACGTTGTTTTCGGGGGACTACCGAAGCTATGAGAGGACATTTTCTCTTATAACCCAGGTGGTGGGCAGAAGCGGGAGAAGCGGCGGCGGGGGACGGGCTTACATTCAGACCTTTGTGCCCGATCATTATGTGATAAATCTGGCAGCGGCGCTGGATTATGACAGCTTTTACGAGCAGGAGACGGCTATGCGCAGGGCAATGATATATCCGCCCTTCTGCGATATTTGCTGCGTTGGCTTTTCGGGGACGGAGGACAAAAAGGTGGGAGAGGCTGCGGCGGTCTTTGCAAGGGCTTTGGCGGAAAAAATCCCTATGATAAAGGAAAAAATGCCTATAAGGATTTTGGGACCGTCCAAATGCGAATTTGAAAAAATCGGGGGAAAATACCGCCACAGGATAATTTTGAAATGCCGAAATAATGCGGTTTTCCGTGAGTTTATCGGCGGGGTGCGGCGGGAGACGGCAAAGCTGGCGGAATTTCGCGGGATAACCGTTTTTATGGATATTAACGGGGATATTTTTTAGAGGTTAGATATTTCCGACCCTTTATTCGGCATATTTATATGTGTGGGAATGGCGGGGCGTTTAAATATAAAAGGATATATGAAAGGATATGTAAGAAATGGCGCTTAGGAATATTTTTGTGGAGGGCGATCCCATTTTGCGGAAAAAGTGCCGTCCGGTAGAGAAGTTTGACGAGAAGCTTGCGGCGCTGCTGGACGATATGCATGAGACCCTTGACAGGGCGGACGGCGTGGGGCTGGCTGCGCCGCAGGTGGGCATTTGCAGGCGGATATTTGTTATTCATCTGGAGGACAAGCGCATTGAGGCGATAAATCCCGAGATATGCAATGCGGGCGGCAAGCAGAGGGTGAAAGAGGGGTGCCTTTCCTGTCCCGATGTTTGGGGGTATGTGACAAGGCCGAAAAAGCTTACGTTAAAGGCTTTTGACAGGAACGGCGAGCCTTTTGAAACGGTGCTGGAGGGACTGGGGGCGCAGTGCGTTTCCCATGAAAATGCTCATTTGGACGGACAGCTTTTTGTGGATATTGTGGAGGAATTTATTGACCCGGAAGAGGATAATCCGCCTCCTAAGCGTGTGGCTGGGAAGAGGATCAAAAATTAATAATTAAGGAACTGCTGATTAAAGGTATTTCCCCCGCCTACGGCGGGGGAAATACCGCCACCCATAGCCATTTTTAAAAGCAATTTAATCAGCGTTTCCTTAATAATGATTTTGGTTGGCTGTTCAATATTTTTGAAGTGCAGATCATTTAGTTGTTTAGATAGGTTTGGATTGCATAGAATATTAATGCGCAGAGGCTTTTACGGCGGTTTGAAAATAGGTGGGTTACTGTTTCTAACCTCTTACCTCTAACATCTAACCTCTGAAAGCATAAGGAGGAATGTGCCTTGAATATAGTTTTTATGGGGACTCCCGAATTTGCTGTGCCTTGTTTAAGGGCGCTGGTGGAGAGCGGTGAGACGGTTTCGGCGGTTTTTTCCCAGCCCGACAAGCCTAAGGGTCGGGGGTACAAGTTAGTGCCCACGCCTGTGAAAGAATATGCGCTGTCACAGGGGATAGCGGTTTATCAGCCTGACAGTCTTAAAAAAGGCGAACAGGCCGAAGAGGCGGTGAAGGTGCTGCGGGAGATTGCGCCCGACCTTATTGTGGTTGTGGCTTACGGAAAGCTGCTGCCGAGGGAGGTTCTGGATATCCCGAAGCATTTCTGCATAAATATTCATGCGTCACTTTTGCCAAAGTACAGGGGGGCGGGGCCTATTCAATGGAGTATTTTAAAGGTGGAAAAGGAGACGGGGGTAACATCAATGGTTTTGGCGGAGGGCATGGAGACGGGGGATATGCTGCTCAAAAGCTCTGTGCAGATAGGGGAGAATGAGACGGCTGACGAGCTGCATGACAGGCTTTCGGAATTGGGGGCGGGGCTGCTGCTGGAAACGGTAAAGGCGGTTTATGAGGGCAATGTCAAGGCGATTCCCCAAGATGAGGGGGAGGCGACTTATGCGCCTATGCTGACGAAGGATATGTGTCCTATTGATTTTACGAAGTCCGCCGAGGAAGTGCACTGTCAGATAAGGGGGTTATCTTCGTGGCCTTGCGCAACAACGGTTATCGGGGGGAAGCGGCTCAAGGTTTACAGGAGCGAGCTTGACGGGGTGCGGCATGAGGGCGCGCCCGGAGAGGTCTGCGACAAGGAACGGTTTACAGTGATCTGCGGTGACGGCTTTGGGATAACGTTCACAGAGGTTCAGGCGGAGGGCGGAAAGAGAATGAAAACCGCCGATTTCCTGCGGGGAAACAGGCTGTTCGGGTGATCTGACCGCAGGGGCTTCGGTGTTACGGGCATTTATGCGGGAAGCTGCGATGTATGCAGTCATTTGTGAAGTAAATTGTAAAAACTATTTGCTGCGGCGTTGTGAGATAAAATATGTTAGCAGCAATAAAATAACAACTTAAATTTGACTAACGGAAAGGATATTGTAATATGTATGGACTTTTGCTTTTATCCATTGCTTTCAGCCTTATTGCACAGGGGCTGGTACAGCTTAACTTCAAAAAATACAGCAAGGTGTTAAACAGCAGGGGAATCACGGGGGCTGACGCGGCAAGGGCTATTCTCGATCGGAACGGGCTTAGCAATGTTCGGATAGAGAGGGTCGCGGGCACGCTTACGGATCATTATGACCCCACTGCCAATGTTATAAGGCTTTCGGACGGGGTCTACGACAGTTCAACGGTGGCGGCTGTGGGGGTTGCGGCTCATGAGGCAGGACACGCTGTACAGTACGGGGTTGGTTATGCGCCTATTAAGCTGCGCAGCGCTATAATCCCTGTTACGCAGATAGGGGCGAAGCTGACAACGCCTTTGGTGCTGCTGGGGTTGATGCTGTCATGGGGAGTGCTGATAGATCTGGGTATAATTGTGTTCTGCGCTGTAGTGATTTTTCAGGCGGTGACTTTGCCTGTGGAGTTCAACGCTTCGGGCAGGGCTTTGACCATTCTGCGGGACAGCTACATTTTGGATGGTGATGAGCTGAACGGTGCAAGAAAGGTGCTTATTGCGGCGGCTCTTACCTATGTGGCTGCGCTGGTGTCGGCGCTGATAAGCTTGTTAAGGCTGCTTGCTTTGCGGGGCAGAAGGCGCTGAGGCTGATTTGATAGGGGGTGTGATTGGCGTCGGTGCGGTGCAGAGGGATAAAATTATAATTAGCAGAGAGGTGTGGAGAAATGCAGTCCGCAAGGCTTGTTGCCTGCCGCTTGCTGGAGAGGGCGGAGAAAGGCGCTTATTCAAATATTGCGCTGGAGGCGGAGCTTTCCCGAAGCGGGCTTGATGAGCGGGACAGGGCTTTGGCTGCACGGCTCTTTTACGGGGTCTGCGAGAGGAAGATAACGCTGGAGCATTTGCTCGGCGCGCATTTGTCAAGGCCGTTTGACAAGCTTGATGTGCCTGTCAGGAATGCTCTGACGGTGGGGGCGTATCAGCTTTTATATATGGACTCGGTGCCAGAC
>CAMWLD010000208.1 GCA_947175005.1 uncultured Ruminococcus sp.
GAGGGAAAACCGCGCAGGGGGGAGAGGGGGGCGGCCTACCGTCCCCAGCAAGCCCAGAGCGCCCCCTCTCCCCCCTGGGAGGTTGTCCCTTTGGACGGCAACTCACAGTCGTTAACAATGTCAAGCATTTCACAAACAAAGTCACATTTCATAGTAACAGGCAAGTCACAATTACCGACAAACAAATGCTTTTCAACAACTCATTCACATCAACACAAAAGCCAGTTCCTCGGCGTGGTAGGGGAACAAAGCCGATTCACGGCATAGTAGGGTAAAACAGCCCCACGGCGTGTTAGGGAAAAAAAGCCCCTCCACGGCGCATGAGGGGAAGCAAAGCCCAAGCGGCGTTTGAGCGTAAAAATGATATGAAATAAGTATCAATCCCTTGTATTTTCACAACTTCCAAAAATTATGAATATATGCCAAAATTTCGGGAAACAATATTACAAATTTCAAGAACCGATCTGCAAAAATATCGGCATATAATTTGCGTGAAAGGAAATGTGGTTAACGATGAAAAAGCTTAAAACAGCCGCTGTGACTGCGGTGATGATAGGCATATGCAGCTTGCTTGGCGGCTGCACAGCGGTGCAGGTGAACGAGCGAATGTATGTGCAGATGATGGGGCTTTCCGAGGAGGATGGAGAGTGCGTTCTGTGCGTGCAGGTGTGCAGCACCGAAAGCGCCCCCGACGAGCCGCCCGTTTACGAATTTTACGAGGGACGCGGCGAGGGCTTCAGGCAGGCTGCGGCGGACATTGAGCAGAAAAACGGCAGAGAGCTTTTTTTCGGCCACTGCACCTTGGCAGCGCTGGACAAAAATTTCCTCTACAGCACCGAGGACATAAAATTGCTTATGGGCGAGCGAATCTCCCCGGGCTGCAGAGTCTGCTGTTCGGATGACCCGGGAGAGTTTCTTTCCCGAAAAAGCAGCGGTGAAAGCGAAAAAAATATAGGGGCGGATGTTATTAGCGGCGAGTTGGATCAATATGAAAAAAGAGGGCAGTATAAGGAGGTCACCTTAAAGGATGTCTGCATTATGGCGGATAAGGCTGCCCCTGGTGTGCTCCCTGCGTTTTTCGATGAAAAAATCGGCAGCGGTGCAGTCGCTTTCTCTACAGGCGAAAATAAGGAAGTTCTGTATTTATCCGCAAATGAAACTGCGCTGTGCAATATGCTGAAAGAGGAAAACGGAGCGGAATTTTCCGTCCTCGGCGGAACCGTAAAAACGGATAAGGTGAGCAATGCAGTGTACTTGCAGACAGGCGAAAATATTCTGAACATTTCCATAAATGCAGAGTGTACATTAACGGAAACGGGAAATTCCCACAGCCTTTCCGATTATGAGACTGAGGCTGAAAACGCCATAACAGCTGCACTTTCGGAGCTGCTGAACAAGGCGGAGGCATCGGAAATGACCGAAGCCGTAACGGGGGTCAAGACGGAAAAGGGGACTGTTTTCAACTGCAATGTCAATGTGAAAATCAAAAGCTCGGATCGGATACGGTAAAAATACCCGTCCGAATAAAATAAATTTTAAGGAGAAAAACAATGCTGCCCAATACGGATGATTTTGAAAATATTGCACTAAGCACAAATCTGAATGAGAATATAGAAAGCATAAAACGGATACTGGGAGAGTCCTCCGACCTGCTTACAAATCCCGTAAATATTTCGGGTATCTCCTGTGCCGTAATCTGCTTTGAGGGGATGACCTCGGGGTATGACGCGGAAATGACGGTGGTGCACCCGCTTATCGAGCTTAAAGGCTTTGCCACAGGGCGGGCGCTGTTTGAGCATATCGGCAAAAATATGGTGCTGTCGGTGGACAGCGGCGAGCAGAATTTGTTCGGAAATATTATCCGCCTGCTCATGAGCGGGTTTGTTATCTTGCTTATCGAGGGGGTGGACAAAGCCCTGTTTTTCGGCATTCAGGGCTATGAATCAAGGGGAGTGAGCGAGCCGTCCTCCGAGGGAAATATCCGCGGGTCACACGAGGGATTTACCGAAAAGGTCCGCACAAATATGTCCATGATAAGACGCAGATTAAAGTCCCCCCAGCTGCAATTCAAGCTTTTCCCGATTTCAAAACGAAGTCATACAGATGTCATAATATGCTTTATGGCGGACAGAGTGCCCGAAGCCTTAGTCAAAAGCATAGAGCAAAAGCTCAAAAAGCTCCCTTTGGAAACAGTCCTCGGAAGCGGCTATGTTTCGCCCTTTCTGGACAGCGGCAGCCCCTCGCTTTTTTCGGGGATAACCCTTACCGAGCGCCCCGATGTAATGTGCGCCAAGCTGCTCGAGGGGCGGGTGGGGGTAATAATCGACGGCACGCCCTTTGCGCTTGTGCTGCCCTGTATGTTTACCGAGCATTTCCAGACTCTGGACGATTACAACTTCCGCCCATTTTACGCCGTGCTGCTGCGGTATGTGCGATATACAGCCTTTTTCCTGGCGGTTTTCCTGCCTGGGCTTTATGTGGGACTGGCGCTTTTTCACCCGGAAATGATAAGCAGCAGACTGTTGTTTAACCTGGCTGCCGCCGAGGAAACAGCCCCGCTGCACCTTATGGCGGAGGCGCTCATAACCCTTGTGTTTTATGAAATTATACGGGAGGCGGGGGTGCGGCTGCCCAAAAGCGTGGGAGGCGCTGTGTCCATTGTCGGAGGGCTTATCATAGGGGACGCGGCGGTAAACGCAGGGATAATCTCAAACCCTGTTTTGCTGGTCTGCGCCATTTCGGTAACGGCTTCCTTCGTTATCCCAAGCCTTGACCAGCAGGTAACGGTTTTCCGTCTGGGTGCGGTCATTGCGGGAGGTATCGCGGGTATCTTCGGCATATCTCTCTTGTCGGCGGTAATGCTGGCAAATGTTTGCGCAGCGGAATGCTACGGACTTCCCATAATGTCCCCGTTATCTCCCTTCTCCCCCAAGGCAATGGGCGACACGGCTGTTCGCTTAGGCTTCAGGCGAATGGGCAGAAGAGGCTTTACCATTGAAAATTTGCAGGGCGCACACATTGAGGCGGCTGCGGAAAATGAGATTAAAAACGGCAATGATGTGTAAAGGGATTCACTTTTACAGTCTCGGTATAAATCGGTAGAAAGTTTCGGTTGACAATATTCTTTGAAACCGTTAACCGAAACATTAAAAATTGGGTGCATTTATTTGTGACTTTCTCTTCCGCAAATGGGAAAAACGTTCTATTCAGCCGTTTGTCATGTAAATTTTCATTCGGTGAAGCAATGTAACAGTGCACGTTAATTTATGTATCCAATGTAAATAATCTTTAAAAAATAATAATGGAGGCAAAAATGAGAGCAAATGCAAAGTATATTTCTCCCGGACAGATGATAATTTTATTCGGGGCGGCAGGAGCGCTTTATGCAGGGATATGCGGGATCTACGACGAACTTCCTCAAATGCTGACAAATGCCGTATTATCGGCAATAATCACGGCTGCTGCGGCAATTCCACTGTGCATATTTTCGGCAAAAGAACCCGATACCGACCTTGGAGAGGGGGTTGCCGAAAGAAGCGTTGCCCTGCGCATTATCAGCGGCATATTACTGGTTGTCTACTTTTTGAGCGGAGCGGCACATATACTGGGAAAATTCGGTGAATTCGCAAATGAGCGGATATTCCCCGAGGGGAATATTTACATTTGCATTACGCTTGTGGGACTGGTCTGCATATACGCCGCACACACGGGCGCGCAGGCAATAAGCCGCATGACTACGCTGATCTTCGCACTTTTTATTTTAGGGCTTATAATGCTGCTGATAGGCGGCAGGGGAGATTTTTCGCTGTCGCAGGCAAGTCTTGCGCCAAAGGCGATCTCCTTTGGAGATGTGCTTGGAAACGGTGAAATGACGGGGATCTTACCGATTTTTGCGGCAGGGGCGATAACCGCCTCCATGCTGTGCAAGAATGCGGGAAAGGGGCTTCGCTGCGGGCTTTACGGGGGCCTCGCTGCCATGCTTGCGGTAAGCACAGGGATTATAACAATAGTGTGGGCGCTGCTGGGGGATTTCACTCCCATGACCGAATATCCTGCACTGGATGCGGCTGTTTACTGCGGCAGGCGGTTTACTTTTTCCTTTCATGGACTTTTTTATGCTCTTTGGATAATTGCAGCGGCGGCGCTTTTGTCCATGCTTATGGCGTGTGCGGGACAGGCGCTGGTTTGGATATTCCCTAAAATAAGGTATTCCGGGGCTATTGCTGCGGCTGCTGCTTTGGCTATAGCTCTTATAGAGGCTTTGACTGCTTCTGTTGCGGGACGCATATTTAACAATCCTGTATTTGCTGCGGTTTTGCTTGTTGTATTGCCGCTGATAGGGTTGAAAAAAACGGCTGCAAGGGCAGTAAAGGTCGGCTCTGTAAAGTACTCGCTCAAACGCCGCTAAGGCCTTGTTTCCCCCTCATGCGCCGGGGGAGGGGCTGTTTTACCCTCAAACGCCGGGAGTGGCTTTGTCCCCTACCACACCATGAACTGTCTTTACCCCCTATCACGCCGTAAATCGGTTTTGTCTCCTACCATGTAGTAAACCGACTTTGTTCCCCTACCACGCTGTGAACTGATTTTTGGTTTTTGTGAATGAGTTGTTGAAAAGCATTTATTTGTCGGTAATTGTGACTTGCTTGTTACTATGAAATGTGACTTTGTTTGTGAAATGCTTGACTTTGCAAACGACTGTAAGTTGCCGACCAAAGGGACAACCTCCCAGGGGGGAGAGGGGGCGCTCCGGGCTTGCTGGGGACGTAGGCCGCCCCCCTCTCCCCCCTGCGCGGTTTTCCCTCT
>CAMWLD010000209.1 GCA_947175005.1 uncultured Ruminococcus sp.
CCGCGTATACCCCCCCAGGCACACTTCTCCATTACAGCCGCCGCATTTTCGGGACCCCTCGCCAGCAGCAGCTGACCTATCTTTTCCTCCAACCTCATACCCGCCACACTGTCCGCAGCCCTGTCCGTCTGATTTTGAAGCACTTCCGCAGCCCTCACAGCAGCCTTTTCCTCCTCGGAAATTTCCGCCTCCGTAAGCTCCTCACTCTCCGCAAACTCCCTCGGGTCTGCAAGAGTACCCATTACCGCAGGAGCATTTTTGCCGATATTAGCGTCATTTTCCAAAAAATTATTCACCTTTTCCCCCACCGCCTCGCAGCCGGAAAAAGCGACCGTCAAAGCGCAGATCATAGGCAGCAGCGCCCTCGCCGCCCGTTTCATAAAGCTCTTCATTGAATTTCTTGGCGCGCAGCAAGCACAGCAAGCGCAGCACATACCGCGCACATACCGCCCGCAGCGCCAACTGCCGCCCCCTTTCGGAAATTTTATTAATTTAATTATAAACCTTTTTTTACAGAATGTCAAGTTTTTTGCGAATAAATTTTTTATGACGCATAAAGAGTTCTCAACATTTTATTTTTCTTGAAAATGACAACTCGCCGTTAATTATTTTGTATTCATCTATGTACATAACTTTCCTGCCTTGCAGAAAAATCCTGTAGCAGTACTCGTCCAGGCTGGCAGAATCCGGGTCGCAGTTCACCTCGAGACCCTTTTCCTCGAAATATGAACCGAGCCATTCCTTGAACTGTACTGATTCGGGAGAACTGTCGTCATTATTGAATGCCGAATTAAGATAATAAAACCTGTAGCACTCTATATACCCCTCATCAAGATGACTGTAATCATACGTCTCACCGTGCAGACTATGTCTCGAGATCTCATAATATTCCATAACACGTTCATCTTTGCACAGGAATTTATAAATATCACAGTGATAATCGGAATCGGACTCTCCGATAAAGGGTATTGCATATTGATAACCGTTCCGCTCAAAAAAATATACACTCATCTCGCAGCCGAATTTATTATAATGTCTCATTCGCTTTGGAGCATTTGGTCCGTCAAATTCGTAAACGGCATAGGAACCGCTTTGAGGCTTTTCCTTTAAGAATCTACCTTTCTTATAATTTCTGAATATCCTGTGATTTAACAGACTCGGGCAAAACTGACCAAGTCTGTCACATTTAGAACCGTATTTAAGATGCTTAGCATTATCTGCCTCTGTTTTGAACTGCTCAAAAGCCTTTTTCACATATTCAAAAGCAGGCATTCGTTCAAGCAGCAATCCGTCCATTTCCGCACGCTTGATCTTGATCATAATAATTTCCTCCAAAGCCCTGAACCTTATATAAAAAGCCCTCAAGATCCGCAAAGATCTCAAGGGCACTAAGTGCGGATAATGTGACTTGAACACACACGGTATTGCTACCACTAGAACCTGAATCTAGCGCGTCTGCCGATTCCGCCATATCCGCATATCATCATTGACAAATAATATTATACCACATTATTTCGGGTTTGTCAAGAGTTTTTTCAAAAATTTTTCCAAACACGGGAAATTTTTCGGCATAATTTTCCATAAGCAATATCGGCGCACCGAAACGCACCGTTAGTCTCCGAATTTCTTGGCATACTTGTAATAAACGACCTCCGTAAACGGGTCATACCACAGATCGCTCACATCCTCATGGGTCAGAAAATACTTTGCCTCGCAGGAAACGGGAACAGCATAAGCCCCCGAAATAAACGTCTCCTCAAATTTCTCCGCAGCCTCCCCCTTTTCGGAAACATTACCTCCCCCAAGCAGTGCCGCAGCCTTGCCGCTTAAAAGCTCATCACAATTCCCCGCTTCTTCCGCAGCAGCCTCGGCAAAATCGGAAGCCTGCCCGAACCCGGGGCATACCGTCCCTATCCGCAGATCGTACTCCCCCGCTATGGTTCGCCGCTCATACTCCCCTGCGCTCTCATAAACGGGAGTGCAGTAAAATCCCAGCTCCCTCTCAAAATCCTCCACAATCGCCTCCACCGCTTTCGGGGACGGATAATCATCGCTCACCAGCAGAAAAAAGCTGTTAAGATCCACCCCGCTGTTCTCTTCCTTGAAATTATCCCACACTACCCGAGGGGACGCCTTTTTATAAAGGGACGCACCTGCCTCCGCACAAATTTCCCGAATACTCTTGCCCCCGCAAATAAGCCCCTCCGGAAAGATCCCTCCCGACGGTACGCTCCCCTCCTCTAAATTTCCTGCCAGATTATCCCTGTCAATAACGCTGCACAGCGCCTGTCTTGCCCCTGCATTTTCCCCTATCACAGACCCCGGAGCAAACATAAGAAAGGACGTGCCGCAGTAATATTCATTTATCGAATATTCACGGCTTACCTCCTTTGTGTATTCCTCCCTGTCTGCAATGGCATAACCCTCACAGTATGCGTTGTTTTTCAGCTCTGCCTCCGCCCTGTCCCCCGAAATTTCGATATGCACCGAACGTGGAAAAGTCCTGTACCCCTCGTGGGAATTAGCCCCGATACGCTCTAAAATTATCCTGTTCTCCGTCCAGTAGGGGTCATAATTCCAGTCGGTAACATAGAATGCGCCGCAGCAATAGGTGTCCTCTGCGGAAAGCCCGTACCGCCCTCTTGTTGCCGCAAAAAGCTCTTCATTGCAGGGAGAAGCGGCAGGGTGAGCCATAAGCCGCAGAAAATCGCAGTCGGGTCTCCCCAGATCAATTTCCAGCGTATAGTCGTCCACCGCCCGAACGCCCATATCAAAGGCATTTCCGTCATAATAATCCATAGCCCCTCTTATGCAGGAAAAGACCTCGGTATGAGGTGAATGGGTCTCGGGGGTGTAAATCCGTTTAAAGGCATACTCGTAGTCGTGAGCGGTCAGCGGCAGGTCGTCCCCATTAAGCCCACGCCAAAAAAGACCGCTCCGCAGTCTGAATGTGTATGTTTTTCCGTCCTCCGAAATGTCGCAGCCGGACGCTGCCCCAAAAGCAACATTTCCCTCGCCGTCGATATCGGTAAGGGTGGCGTAAATATTTTTTATCACAAAAAGCGAGCTTCTGTCCTCTGCCAGCTGTGGGTCAAGATTTCGGGGATTTTCGTCAATTACCGCAAAAAAATTCCCGCCGCTGCCGTCGTCCTCTTCACCGCAGCCGCCGAAATTCACCGATATAAGCATTACCATAAGCAATATCAAAAGCCTTTTCAAGGGTCTTTTCAAGACATTTTCCCCCCGCAGAAATTTATTGTTCCGCCTGCACCGCTTCTCCGCTCTGAAGCGATTTTTTAACGTCGATTATCCTTTGATTGGAGCTTCCTCTGAATTTCAGAGTAAGGTCACGAAGCGGCTTTACAAAAGGGCCGTCCACCAGCAGGTCTGTAACCTCTAAAAGCTCTCTCCAGCCGTTTTCGGCATCAGCCCCCGCCAGCAGCTGTTCAAAGGTATAACCGCTGTAGGTGACTATGTTAAGCCCTGTTTTCTTGAACTGCTCACCCAGCCATGCAAGCTTTGAGGCCTGACAAAAGGGTTCTCCCCCGCTGAATGTCACTCCGTCCAGCAGCGGATTTGCCGCTGCCTTATCCAGCATTTCCCCCATTGTGACGTCCCTGCCGCCTTCAAAATCGTGAGTGCCGGGGTTATGGCAGCCCTCGCAGTTATGGGGACACCCCTGGACGAATATTGTCAGCCTTATTCCCGGGCCGTCCACTATAGAGTCGTTTATGGTATCTGCTATTCTTAGTTTATCTTCTCTGTTCAAGGTGAACTTATACCTCTTTTTTACAAAACTTCTTGCCGTTTTTTACGTTCTTTTCATTGCTTGACCGTCGCTTTACTTTGCTTGCGGCTGTAAGTGACTGTAACGGCTCGGCTAAAGCCTCGGCGTATGCGCCCTTAACGGGCGGCAGCATGAACGTGTGACATTCGTCACACGTTCTATGCTGCACCGCCGCCCGACTTTAGTTTTCTTGTAGTTATAAGATTATATGAATAACGTTCATTCACCGTAACCCTTTTCCTGACGTCGGGCGGCGGTTGAAGTTAGTTTGCTGTGTTGTGCCGTAGTTTGCAACACCTTGTTAGTGCCAATGGGGGCGCTGCCCCCAGACCCCCGCAAGGGCGCTGCCCTTGACCCGCAAAGGGGTACCCCCTTTGGAAACCCAAGTGGAGTGAGTGCTCTTGTAAATGTTAGTGTGCACACAAACATTTACAAACTATAGTCAACAACAATTGGTAAATCTTCTTATTCTCTCATGCGCATAGCCGTGCTCTTCCTCACGTCTGCCGCACTTGGGGCACACCTCGTTTATTATACCCATATATCCGCATATGGGGTCACGGTCAACAGGGTGATTGATCGAGCCATACCCAATCCCCGATTCTTTCATACACCTTACGACCTTTTCAAAGGCGTCCAGGTTATTCACAGGGTCTCCGTCCAACTCCACATAGCTTATATGCCCCGCATTTGTCAGCTCATGGTAAGGCGCTTCTATCTTTATCTTATCAAACGCATTGATAGGATAGTACACAGGCACATGGAACGAGTTGGTATAATAGTTCCTGTCCGTAACTCCCTCGATCTCTCCGAATATCTTCTTGTCGATCTTCACAAAGTGCCCCGAAAGCCCCTCGGCAGGGGTCGCAAGGAGGGTGAAGTTCATGCCCGTTCTTATGGTTTCCTCGTCCATTCTTTCCCTCATGCGGGTGATTATCTCATAGCCCAGCTTCCGTGCTTCCTCGTCCTCGCCATGGTGCTTGCCTATCAGCGCTTTAAGACACTCCGCAAGC
>CAMWLD010000210.1 GCA_947175005.1 uncultured Ruminococcus sp.
GCTTTGTTATCCGTGACGCCAAGGATTTTGAGGATTTCTTAAACGATAAAACCGGCAACTGGGACTATATCGACGACGACCTTATGAATTTGAAGGACTGCGAAACCACCGTGACCTTTTATCTTGCGGACAATTCCCAGGGAGCGGATATGCTGGCAATGGTAAGAAGCGAAATGGCGGAACTGAAAAAGCTGGACGAAGAGAATGCTTTCGGACGGCTTGAAGTCACCCTTGCAAACGTCAAGGAAGAAGACTGGGCAAACAACTGGAAGCAGTATTTCAAGCCCATAGAAATAGGCAGCAAGCTGCTTGTAAAGCCCTCATGGGAGGATTACGACGGCAGGGACAGTCGGACTGTCCTTGAAATAGACCCCGCCTCCTCATTCGGCACAGGGCAGCACAACACCACAAGGCTGGTTCTGGAATTTATAGAGGAAAATATGCCAACTGGAGCAAAGGTGCTTGACCTGGGCTGCGGCAGCGGCATACTAAGCATTGCCGCCCTGCTGCTGGGAGCGGAGCGTGCGACAGCGGTCGACATTGACCTTAACAGCGTGAAAATAGCCCGTGAGAATGCCGAGAAAAATAATATCCCCTCCGAAAAATACGCTACTCACTGCGGCAATATCGTTACCGACAGCGCACTGCGCAGCAAAATAGGCAGCGGCTACGATCTCATCACCGCCAACATCGTAGCGGACGTTATAATTGCCATGTCGGGGCTATTCCGCGAATTTCTGAAAAGCGACGGCAAATTGATCGTTTCGGGAATTATCACCGAGAGAAGCGACGAAGTGCTCCAAAAGCTTGACGAATGCGGTTTCAAGCTTGTCACATTAAAGGAGTCCGAGGGCTGGGCGGCAGCGTTGCTTACGTTGTAAGCAGCTTACAATGTAAGCAGCTTACATTCCGAACGCCGAAAACTTATCAAATTAATAAAATAATCCAAAGGGGAATTTATAAAATGAACATATTCTACACATCCGAAAGCAAGATCTACAAGCTGGAGGGGCAGAACAAAACGGAAATAACCTGCGGAAAAATCGTGAAATACAAAGAGGCGCTGGAAAGCATACGCCGCCGCAGCGACTGGAAAACCTCGGGCCAGGCCGCTGCATTTATGGGCGCTGCTCCTACCGCAGACCCCGAAAATATCTATGCCCGTTTAAACGGCCTGGCAATAAACGGCGACAGATTGGTTTACGGCGTTACCGTGGACGCCTCCGCCTCCCTTTATCACCGCACATTCGAGCGGGCGGACGAAAACGAGGGGCTTATTTTATCAAGCAATGACCTAAGCTTCGGCGCATTCGACTGCTTGGACGGCAAAATGGCAGTCAGCATTGGCCACGCCGCAGGAGAGCTGCATATTGCCGTAATGACCCCGCCCGCCTCGGCCTACACCGAGTACACCGACGGCGATACCACCGAGGAAAATCCCTGGTGGAGCAGGAGCGTCCCCGACAGGATATATTTTTCCACCGCAGGCAACGCCCGCAACGAGTACGGCGCAGTGGGAGCGGTCTCCCCGAGAGCGGGAGCATATCTTGACGTGAAAGCGGGGGAAATGAAAGAAATTTTATCGGACGAGAAGTACGATTACATAAAAATAAAGGACGACAAGGCAGGCAACATCTACTGTATCCGCCAGCCCTACGGCGGAGAGAAGCAGGAGAGCGGCATTAAATTTTCCGACATTATCCTCTTCCCCTATCGTATCATCAAGGGATTTTTAGGCTGGCTCAACTTTATGTGCACTATCTGGGGCGGCGAGGCGCTGAAAAACGGCGGCAATGACAATGGCGCCCCCGGATTTATGAAAGCAAAGAACCGCAGCCAAAAGGATATTATCATTGACGGCAATATCATCAAGGCGGAGGAAAATGCCAAGAAACACCAAAACGACGACGATATGACGGGGCTTATGCCCCTGTCCCGTGTGCTGCTGAAGATCGAAGCGGACGGAGAGGAAACCGTTATCAAAAAGGGGGTTCTCGACTATACCGTATGTCCCGACGGCAGCCTGCTCATCTCCAACGGCAGGCATATAATCTCGGTAAAGGACGGTACCGAGACCCATATTGCAAAAGCATATCTTGCTATGAATCTTACACCCTTTGAGGAATAAGGAGTTTTCACATTGGAAATAGGCGGAGTAAAAATATCGGGAAAAGCAGCCCTTGCCCCCATGGCTTCCGTGGCGGACAGGGCTTACAGGCTTATTTGCAAGGAGCAGGGGGCGGGATATCTTGTTTCGGAAATGATCTCTGCCAAGGGGCTTTGCTACGGCGACCGCAAGACCGAGGAGCTTTGCACGGTGGACGACCGTGAGCGCCCCTATGCCCTGCAAATTTTCGGGGAAGAAAGCGCCTACTGCGGCAGAGCGGCGGGACTTCTGATGAAATATAAGCCCGACATTCTGGATATAAACATGGGCTGTCCCGTACCGAAAATTGCGGGAAACGGCGCAGGCAGCGCACTGATGAAAGACGTTGAACGAGCCTATGGCATTGTAAAGGCAGCAGTGGAAAATTCCGACGTTCCCGTGACGGTAAAGATACGTGCAGGCTGGGACGAGGAACACATCAACGCCCCCGAATTTGCAGCAGCCATGGAATCGGCAGGAGCGGCGGCAGTGGCAGTCCACGGACGGACAAAAACGCAAATGTACCGCGGCAAAGCCGATTGGGACATTATAAAACAGGTTCGTGAAAAAGTAAAAATTCCCGTTATCGGCAACGGCGACATAACGACCCCCGAGGAAGCTGTCCTGATGTACCGCCAAACAAACTGCGACCTTGTGATGATAGGGCGGGGCAGCTACGGAAACCCATGGATTTTCCGTGATGTGGAAAGCTTTATCGCAAACGGCGCCGTACCCGCCTCCCCAAGCCTTGAAGAACGGCTTGCGGTTATGTTAAAGCAAGCGGAATATGCCGTAAGCTTCAAGGGCGAGCGCATTGCCATGAAAGAAGCCCGCCGCACCTGCGCATTCTATCTCCGTGGGATAAAGAACGCCGCCGCCTACCGCAGCCGCTGCGGCACTCTCCAAAGCCTCGCCGACCTTGAAAAGCTTGCAGAGGAGATATTGCACAATGAAAATTAACGTTACCAAAGCCCTTTTGGCGGACATTCCCGCAATTGCCGAAATTGCCGCCCAAAGCTTCCCCGACCCCTGGACAGAAAAGGGCTTTTCCGACGAACTTACACGGGAGGGAGCACTGTTGCTTGCCGCAAAGGACGAATCTGAAAACATTCTCGGCTATATCACGGGAGACATGGACGAAAGCTTCGGTTATATCGCCTCTGTTGCCGTGGCAATACCCGCAAGAGGGCAGGGCGTAGGGACTTTGCTGCTTAAAGAATTTGAAAAAATGCTCCCCCTATCCGCCCAAAAAATAACCCTTGAAGTGCGGGAAAGCAACTCCCCCGCCATTTCCCTTTACGAAAAAAACGGCTACAAACAAATCGGAGTCCGCAAAAATTTCTACGGTGAAATAAACGTAAACGTAAACGGAAAAATCATTCCCCGTGAAAATGCGATAGTTATGGAAAGGATCATAAAATGAGCGTAAAAATTTTAGGGATAGAATCCTCCTGCGACGAGACCGCCGCCGCCGTTTCTGTGGACGGTCGGACTATCTTGTCGGACATAATCGCCTCCCAGGCAGCGGAACACGGCAAATTCGGCGGAGTAGTGCCCGAAATAGCCTCCCGCCGTCACTGCGAGAACATTCTCGGAGTGGTAAAGGAAGCCTTGCGCGCCGCAGATATGCAGCTGTCCGACCTTGACGGCATAGCCGTAACCTATGCCCCGGGGCTTATCGGTGCGCTGCTTGTAGGCACAAGCTTTGCAAAAGGCCTTGCCCTGTCGGCAGGACTGCCACTTATCCCCGTCCACCATATCGCAGGGCACATCGCCTCAAATTATATCGCCCACACGGGGCTGACGCCGCCCTATATCTGCCTTGTAGCCAGCGGAGGACATTCCCTTATTGTTGAAGTAAAAGACTATACTTCCTTTAAAATCCTCGGCCGCACCCGTGACGACGCCGCAGGCGAGGCATATGACAAAGCCGCCCGTGTGCTGGGCTTTCCCTACCCCGGGGGAGTTCACGTGGATAAAGCCGCAGCTTTAGGCGACCCCTCCAAATATCACCTGCCCGACCCCAAGGTTACGGGAAGCGACCTTGATATGTCATTCAGCGGCCTCAAAACCGCCGTCATAAACATTGCCCACAACGCAGCGCAAAAGGGCGAAGAGCTTGACAAAAACAGCCTTGCCGCCTCTTTTCAGCAAACCGTCTCCAACGCCCTTGCAAACCGCATTTTAACCGCCGCCGAAATAACAGGCTATAAAAAGATAGCCGCCGCAGGGGGAGTTGCCGCAAATTCGGGACTGCGCAGTCTCTTGCAGAGCGAATGCGAAAAAAACGGCATAGAATGCTTCCTGCCCCCCGTAAGCCTTTGCGGAGACAACGGCTCAATGATAGCCTGCCAAGGGTATTATGACTTTATAGCAGGTAAACGTGCGGATGAAAGCCTTAACGCAGCTGCAACAATGGAGCTTGAATAATGGCATGATAACAGCAAATATTGCCCAAAAATTATCCCCCTGCTTGTCAAAACAGGGGGATTTGTAGCATTACCTATTCAAGAATTTTCTCACTGCCCCCAGGCCTCGGGGGCATTATTCGTAAATTTTAGTCTTATTTGTCCAAATCAACCTTGCCGGCATAAACAACATAGTTGCCTGCACTTGTGATCTCAAAGGAGAAT
>CAMWLD010000211.1 GCA_947175005.1 uncultured Ruminococcus sp.
CCCCCTTTGCACCTTCACTTGCAGTTGCCAGCCAACTTTCGCATTTTCATAAACATAGTCACATTTCATTTGTCAGGTAATTTACATCAACCAACAAACCAACGCATTTCACAAATATATTCACTGAAGCACAAAGCCGCCCTCTTGAATGCTGAGGGCGGATTGCTTATTTATTGAAAAAATTATTTGCGTATCAATTCGGACGGGCGCTTGCCAAATTGTATCTCTCCATGCTCTTTTTCAAATTCGTCTATATTTTTCCTTATCAAAATAAGTATCTGACTGTTTGCCGAGCGTGCTTCATAATCAGCTACATAATGCAGCTTATCAAGCATTTCCTTTTCTATACGTATCGACAAGCTTTTTACAGACATATGAACACTCCTGTTAATATTATTTCGGCTTGACTTTGCAGAGATTTTGTGCTATAGTTATAATGAGATTAAATTTTCGTAAAGCGTTTCCGTTTGTCTTGCCTCGGTTTCCGTATCATAATCGGTAAACGCTGTCACATCTTCATCATAGTATTAAGTATAACATATAAGAAACCATAAGTCAATTAAATTTTTATATTTTAAATATTAAATTTTAATTAAGAGCGGAGATATAATTTTATGGAAAAAAAGAATATAGAACGTCCCAAATCAGAAAAAAGCGCACAACAAAGAGCGCTTGAAAAGTATGCCGAAAATGTTAAACATATTAACATTCGTACAGATAAAAAAATTTATGAATTATTTAACACCTATTGTGAAGAAAACCAAATAACAAAAAAAGATTTTTTTGAAAAGGCTGTACAATATTATATAGATAACCATTGAATTTTTCCAAAGATAATAACGATAAATTGCAACAAAACCAAACCCGGACTGCGGGTACAAAAACTCCGCAATCCGTGTCAAAAAATATATTTAGTTTCCTTTAAGCGAATGAAAAAGGCTTGCGTAATGAGTGAAATATTAACAAAATGTCAAGTTAAAATAAAAATTGAATTTACGGTGCAGAAGTTGCCCTTGGGGGCTTGACAACAGCAAAAAAAGAGTATACAATATAGGTAGGCAAGATAACTTATATTGACCGTCATTCCCGAAAAAGGGGACGGCGGGAAAGGATGAAGCAAATTTATGAATATTATCGTTGTGGGCTGCGGCAAGGTAGGGCAGACGCTGGCGGTGCAGCTGAATAACGACGGCAACAACATTACCGTCATTGACCTGAACGCCGACAAGGTGAGCGAGGTCACGGACAGACACGATATTATGGGCGTGGTGGGCAACGGCGCTACCCACACGGTGCAGCAGGAGGCAGGAATAAAAAATGCAGATCTGCTGATCGCCGTAACAAGCTCGGATGAGCTGAATCTCCTGTGCTGCCTTATTGCGAAAATGGCGGGCAACTGTCAGACCATTGCAAGGGTGAGAAGTCCGCAGTACAGCTCGGAGGCACAGTTTTTAAAGGACGAGCTGGGGCTTGCCATGATAATCAACCCCGAATACGCCTCGGCAGCGGAGATCGCCCGTATCCTCCGATTCCCCTCGGCCATTAAGATAGATACCTTTGCCAAGGGTCAGGTGGAGCTTCTGAAATTCCGTCTGCCCGAGGAAAGCCCCATTGTGGGAATGGCGGTAAAGGACATTATGATGAAGCTCAAATGCGATGTACTCATATGCACCATTGAGCGGGACGGCGAGGCGTACATAGCAAAGGGCGATTCGGTTTTCAGGGAGAGGGACATTATTTCTCTTGTGGCTTCCCCCAAAAAGGCAAACGATTTCTTTAACAAGATAAAGTACAAGACCCGCTCGGTGCGGGACGTAATGATAGTCGGCGGCGGTGAGATAACCCATTATCTGGCGGATATTCTCATAAAGTCCGATATTGCGGTGAAGGTCATTGAAAAGGACAAGGAAAAGTGCGAGGAGATGTGCGTTTCCCTGCCCGATGTAACGGTAATTCACGGGGACGCTGTCGATCAGGGGGTATTAATGGAAGAGGGGCTGGACAAGGCGGGAGCGTTTGTGGCGCTGACGAACCTTGACGAGGAAAATATCCTGCTGAGCCTTTTTGCCAAGAACAAGAACAAAGGCAAGCTCATTGCGAAGATCAACAGGATCGAATTTGACGATGTAGTGAGCCAGCTTGATCTGGACACGGTTATATATCCGAGGCATCTTACCTCGGAAAGCATCGTGCGGTATGTGCGGGCTATGAAGAACACTATTGGAAGTAATGTGGAAACCCTTTACATTGTAATAAAGGACAAGGTGGAGGCTTCGGAATTTATAGTGCGGGAAAACTGCGCTATCACGGGAGTGCCGCTGGGCGAGCTGAAATTCAAGGACAATGTGCTGGTGGCTGCCATTCTGCGGGACAGAAAGGTGATAATCCCCCACGGCGGCGATATTATCAGACCGGGAGACGCTGTAGTAATTGTTTCGGAAATTATGGCGCTGCATGACATTACGGACGTGCTGAGGTGACAAGACTATGAATTATCGTATGATAAAGTATATTTTGGGGTGGATACTTGTTTTTGAGGCGTTTTTCCTGCTTATTCCCGGGCTTACTGCGGTGATCTACGGGGAAAGGGCGATACAGCCCATTCTTATTACGATAGCTGTGTGTCTTGTGGCAGGGGGGCTGCTGATAATAAAAAAGCCCGCAAATACCGAGCTTTACTCCCGCGAGGGGTATGTTATAGTGAGCCTAAGCTGGATAGTGCTTTCCCTTTTCGGGGCGCTGCCCTTTACTCTGTCGGGGGCTATCCCACGTTATATCGACGCCCTGTTTGAAACGGTGTCGGGCTTTACCACAACGGGAGCAAGCATTCTGCCCGAGGTGGAGAGCCTGCCGAAAAGCCTTATTATGTGGCGCAGCTTTACCCACTGGGTGGGGGGCATGGGAGTACTGGTATTTTTAATGGCGTTTCTCCCTTTGAGCGGCGGACAGAACATTCACATTATGAAAGCGGAAAGCCCCGGGCCGTCGGTCAGCAAACTTGTACCGAGGGTACGTACCACGGCGCTTATTCTTTATTCCATTTACTTTGTTTTAACTTTTCTGCAATTCCTCTTCCTGCTTTTCGGGGGAATGCCTGTTTTTGATTCCATTAACACAGCCCTTGCCACAGCGGGCACGGGAGGCTTCGGAATAAAAAATGACAGTCTTGGGAGTTATTCTCCTTATCTTCAGAATGTTACAACAGTGTTTATGCTGCTGTTCTCCATAAATTTCACAAGCTATTATCTTATAATCACAAAAAAATTCAAGGACGCCTTTAACAGGGAAGTTCGGACGTTCCTTATAATCGTAGCGGCTTCCATAGGGATAATCACTTACAATGTTCGGGGAATGTTCGGCACGATCCCGGAGGCCTTGCGGCACGTTAGCTTTTCGGTAGCTTCCATTATATCCACCACAGGCTTTTCCACGGCGGATTTTGATCTTTGGCCCGAGCTTTCACGGACGATACTGGTGCTGCTGATGTTTATCGGAGCTTGCGCAGGCAGCACGGGAGGCGGCATTAAGGTCTCGAGGGTCATTATACTTTTCAAGAGTCTTTCAAAGGAACTCCAAATGATGATCCACCCGAAGCAGATAAAGAAGATAACCATGGACTCAAAAACTGTGGAGCATGAAACGGTGCGGGCGGTGAACAGCTTTATTGTATGCTATATCCTGATTTTTGTGCTGTCCATAGTGGCAATTTCGATCGACAACCATGATCTGATAACCAATTTCACGGCAGTGGCGGCGGCTGTGAACAACATAGGCCCCGGCCTTGCCATGGTGGGACCCACGCAGAATTTTGCTTTCTTCTCCCCTATTTCAAAGGCTGTGCTGATATTTGATATGCTGGCGGGGAGACTGGAGCTTTTCCCCATGCTGCTGCTGCTTAATAGGGCAACATGGAAGAAATAAACAGCGCTGCGGAAAGCTCATTGGAGAGCTCGAAACAGGTCTGTAACTTATGAAAAATCAGAGGCAGGATGAAAAAGCCATTCATCCTGCCTCTTTGTTATTGAATTACATTGCTTATCAATTACTTGCGTGTCTTTTTATCCGATGATGAAGTTGTGGACGATGAAGCGGCATAGGTGTATTTTATGCTGTTTTTCTTTGCCCATTTTTCGGCGGAAGAGCCTTTTGCAACGGTGAGGGTTATCTGCTTGGGTGTGTATTTTTTGGCACCTGCATAAAGGGAATTGCCGGAATAATGGTAGTCATAGTCATCGCCGTCCATGGTGGAGTAGGTTATGGAATATCCGCTCTTTCTGCCGTCTGCCGTAAAGGTGGTCATGCGTACATCGTCGTCATCATCTTCTATGACCTTGTTTGCCTTGTCCTTGCTGTCAAACATAACACTATAGCCGAAAATATCCTCGCCTGTAAGCTTGGTCTTGGAGGGGATAGTCACTGCTTGCAGATTATGGCAGTTAAGAAATGCATAGGAATAAATTTCCGAGCAGGTTTTGGGGATAGTCACCGATTTAAGGGAATAGCAGTTGCGGAATGCGCCCTCGCCGATAACAAAATTATTTGTGCCCGAGGCTATTTTAACGGTCTTTAGCCGCTCGCACCAGGCAAAGGCGTCCTCGTCAATGCAGTCGGTAACGCCGCCTTTAAAGGTCACGCTTTCAAGGTTAATGCAGCTTTCAAAGGCTGACTCATTAATTGATGTGTTGCCCTCAAAAACTACCTTTTTAAGGTTAATGCAGCCTGCAAAAGCTTCCTCGTCCACATAGGCGGAGTC
>CAMWLD010000212.1 GCA_947175005.1 uncultured Ruminococcus sp.
AAATTTTAAACAAATGTATTTTACAAAATTAAAACCAAACCCTTCTATCATATTATCTGCCATATTCGCGGTCATGGTATTTGCAGGCTGCAACAACAAGCCGCAGGCCGAGGACACCCCCGCTTCCGTTTCCGCAAACTCTCCCCTTTCCTTTGTTTACGAAAACGCACTTCAGACAAACTGGGCAAGCAGCCTCTTTGCCCCCGACAAAAACGGTCTGCTGTACGTTACCGATCCTGCCGACACCGAGGGGACGAATATCAAAATAAAGGCCTACAACATTGACGGTAGCTTCCAAAAGGAGTATACCGTAAGCTTTGAGAATGTGGAGAATCCCCCTGTCGATTATATCAACATCACCTTTATGGAAATATGGGACGGGAAAATATACCTGTATCTTGCGGAGCGGATATATGCCTATGATATTGCAGCGGGCAGCCTTACGGAGGTTATAAGTGTGGAAAATATCCTTACGGGCGCTCAGAAAATGACCGTAGGCGCAGGGGGAATATACCTGCTGGGCGCTCCCATAGAGGACTCGGAGCGCATAAACAAAAGCTTCACTTTGGAAAACGGCACAAATATTTTTCTCACTTATGACACCAAAGTGCTGTACCGTATTTCCTTTGAGGGAGAAGCAAAGCGGATAGATGAGGAGTACACAATAGCCTTTGACACGGACGAAAAGGGCGAAGCGGTGATCTTCGCCTTTGATACGAAAAAAGGCTATTATTTTGCACGTCAGGGGTCAGACGACAGGCTGTATGCCGATTTCGGGGGACTTTTGGGAACAGTAAGCGATATGGACATTTCCCCTGCGGGGGCGGTGCTGTCGGGCATAAGAAACGGCAAGCTCTGCGTTGCCGATATTTCGGGGAAAAATAACGGCGATATTGGCACGGCGGATTTTCTCGAAAATGTTTACTCCTATCTCCCCAATGATGTAAAGTGCGCAGGAGATTATATTTTCTACCGTACAGGCGATACCGTATACGACAGCGTGCAGAAAATATACAGGCTGGATTCAAAAGAAGCCCTGTCCAAGGGAAGCCTTGTCATTCAGACCTCAATGTATATGCAGATACCCTTTTCCGAGGGGTATGAAATTAATCTGCGGCAGGTAACGGAGGAAATGTTCGCCCTGCAAACCATTTCGAGCAGCAGCAGCTTTGATGTTTCCTGCTTTGTCACAAATGCGCCCTATGCAAAAAATATGCAAAGCAGCAGCACATTTTGTCCGCTGAACGATATCCCCGAAGTAACAGAATATCTTGATAACTGCCACCCCTATATTAAAGCCGCCTGCACCAATAAAAACGGGGATATATGGGCGCTGCCCATATGCCTTGACGTTCCCGTGATAGTTTACAATAAAGACAACTGCGAAAAGGCGGGACTTAGCTTTTCAAATGACCTTGACGAATTTGTAAACACCGTCCACACCGCAAGTCAAATGGGCTGCCGCTATGACTGCATTCGCTACAGCTTTAAGGACAGAATGCTTTTGCAGTATCTTTCGGATCACGAAAGCTTTGACACCGAGGAATTCAGACACCTTGCCGTGACCCTTAAAGACAAATGCACTGACGAGGTTTTCTTATTCGATCCTATGATCTATTCCGACCTTATGGACTATAATGTGAGTAAAAAGCTGGGACTTTTGGAATACACCGATCACAGAAGCTACGACGAGATTTTCTTCACCCTTATGACCGACAGCAGTATGCAGACGGATTATCTTGCCGACGACGAAAACCTTTCCGCCGCACCGCTGCCCCGCCTCGGGGAGGGAAAAAACGCCGCCGTATGCACCTTTATGTGCGTAAACTCCAAAGGCGAAAACCGTGAAACGGCGCTTATGTACATCTCGGCACTGGCGAAAAAACTTTCGGAAAATCCGGGCAATATCATGCTGACAAATGGGGGCGCAAACAGCGAATATATCCGCACCCTGCGGGATATTTACGCCGACAGCGACATCTGCTTTGCCGTGCCCTATTCGGTTTACTGGGACGATCTTGATGAATATTTAAAGGGCAGCATGAACCTTGACGAATTCATTCAAAGTGCAGACAGCAAAATGAAGCTGTACCAAGGAGAAAGGGAATAATTAACAATTTTTCAATGCAACAGAAAAGAGGCAGGAGGATAAACTCCTCTTGCCTCTTGCTTCTTAAATTCTTGCTTCTAATCCCCAAACCCGCCCTCGCAGCGTCTCATCGGGTGGTAGTATAAATATAAATTACGTCCGGAATCATTATCCCGATTATGACTCGGACAATGCGTTTGTAACAATGCTGAGCGTTAATGGAAAATGTTTTTACCGCTTGCGCTCCGACTGCATTCTAAGATGTAAGATCACAGTTCTTACCGGCTGCCGTTGACGCCCGCTGCGATACCAAAAAATTCACTCTATTAAATCGTTTGTCCAGTTAAGCTCCTGAATTGTCAGATTAAGATTGCGTATCTCCTCGGAAATACTGTCGGAATTTCTCCGCAAAGCAGCCACATCTACCGTGCTGACAAGTTTTATCTCCGAACGGCTGTATCTCTGAACCGTAGAGGATGCATTGTCGAGAAACTGCCGTATGATAGAGGCACGCAATGTAAGAGCATCCTTTCTCGCCAGCAGTTGGGTCAGCGTGCTGCCGTTATGGGTTAGCATACTGTTAGTACAATTTATCTTTGCTATAAGATCCTCCAACTGTTCCGTAAGGAGCTCAAGTTCTTTCAGAAGCTCCATGGGATCCTCCGCAGGCTTGTCACCCTCGCTGACCTTTGAATTATTGTTGAGCCTTACTCCAAGCTGCGCAATGCGCTTTGCTATGTCCGCGCGCTTGTTAAGCGCCTCTGCCAGTTTCATACAAATCCTCCTTTGCAGCAGTGAGCTTTTTGAGCCTGTATTTTTTCCGCTGCGTCTGATTTTTTATTACCTTCTGACGGGAAAATTCCTCCCTCTCCTTTTCCTCCAGGCTGTTTTCAATGAATTTTACCATGCCCTCGTATTTAGGGATAACTATATTTTTAAGAGCATTCGCCCTGGTCTGGGTCTTTTTTATGGCGTTTGCCAGACGGAAAACGCTGTTGTCCACCTCCGCCAGCATGGCAGTCATCTGCTTTACTCGGTTAAAGGAAATGTAAGCCACGTCCACATTGCTGTCGGTGTTTTCAAAGCCGTAAAGTATCTCGTTAGAGGAATTCGAAAGGCTCACTCTCGGAAGCTCGCAGCCCATAACGCTGCGGTATTCCACATTAACGCTGTTCTCCACAGGCATTCCTTCTGCCACACGGCTGATAAGTCCCATGGTGATGTTCGCCCTCTGCAAAGCGGCATATGCCTCCTTGTAGGTGTCTGCAATAGAGCCTCGCAGCGCCTTTGCAGCCTCCACCATCATCATAAGCTCCCTTATAAGCACATTGCGCTTTCTGTCCAGCAGCTCATAGCCGACCTTGGCAAGATTAAGGGATTTTTTTACATTCAGAAGATTTCCCTTTGTGGGAAACACCTGCTCGGACACAGCATATCACCTCGAATTTTACTGAATTTATCATGCCGAATAAAACTGTTTACTCAAATTTCGCCGCACTCTGAGGATCGTACTTTTCACTGAGCACCCTCTCGTCAACACGGTCAAGAGCGGAACGGGGCAATGTGGAAAGCAAAGCCCAGCCCAGATCAAGAGTTTCCTCAATGGAGCGGTTTTCGTCCGTGCCCTGATTTACAAAATGCTTCTCAAAAAGCCGCCCGAACCGCAGATATGCCTTGTCAAGAGGCGAAAGCTCGTCCTCGCCTATTACCGAAGCCAGCGAAAGTGCGTCCTGCACCTTTGCATATGCCGCAAAAAGCTGGTTTGCGCAGTCGGAATGATCTGCCCTTGTGTACCCCTCGCCTATACCGTCCTTCATAAGTCTTGAAAGACTGGGAAGCACCGATACAGGGGGATAAACTCCGTTCTGCTCCAATTCTCTGCCCAAAACTATCTGACCCTCGGTAATGTACCCCGTAAGGTCGGGAATAGGGTGGGTAATATCGTCGTTGGGCATGGTGAGAATGGGTATCTGTGTAATAGAACCCTCCGACCCCTCGATAACTCCCGCCCTCTCGTAAAGGGAGGCAAGGTCGGAATAAAGATAGCCGGGATATCCCTTTCTTGCGGGGATCTCGCCCTTTGAGGAGGAGAATTCACGCAGCGCCTCGGCATAGCTGGTCATATCCGTAAGTATTACAAGAATGTGCATATTTTTCTCAAATGCAAGATACTCCGCAGCCGTCAGAGCGCACTTGGGAGCGAGTATTCTCTCAATAATAGGGTCGTTTGCAAGGTTCAAAAACATTACCACACGCTGCAAAACGCCGCTTTCCTCAAAGCTGCGGCGGAAATAGTCCGCAACGTCATTCTTAACGCCCATTGCGGCAAACACCACCGCAAAATCCTGCCCGCTTTCCTCGGCGATTCTCGCCTGTCTTACTATCTGTACCGCAAGCTTGTTATGGGAAAGTCCCGAGCCGGAGAAAATAGGCAGCTTCTGCCCTCTGATAAGGGTAGTAAGAGCATCTATGGAAGAAATTCCCGTGTTGATATAGTTTCTCGGATAGCTTCTTGCAACGGGGTTTAAGGGACGTCCGTTGATGTCGGCATATTTTTCCGCATAAATATCCCCAAGTCCGTCAATGGGCTTGCCCGCTCCGCTGAACACTCTCCCCAGAAGCTCCTCAGAAAGCGCCATTTCCATGGGC
>CAMWLD010000213.1 GCA_947175005.1 uncultured Ruminococcus sp.
CTTTTATTGCTCTTTTTACACAATAAAATATATCTGCCAATTCTTACAAAATATATTTTATCACATAATTTTCTGTTTGTCAAGTCTTTTTTTAAATATGTTTTACATATGAATAAATAATTTAAATTCAATGTATGCGTCATTAGTAAAAATATCTTTATAATCAAATAATGTTAAAGTTTTCGGTTTTAGTATCGCCGCGCTCCCCTGTTTTTAATGATTTTTAGTATAACATATCCGAATTTCAAGAATAGTTTTCATAAGTACCGTTTCTTTTCCAAAATAATGTAAAAGCCGTAAAAATTAACAAAAAAATCATTGACGGAATGCAGCAAATATGATATAATATATAGGTATAAATTGTAAAGCAGGAAGAAGCGGTGTTTCCCTATGGATAAAAAGGGCAGACTTATTGTTATTGACGGGTTGGACGGCTGCGGCAAGACCACACAGCATGAAAGACTTTTGGAGATACTGACGGAAAAGGGGCTGAGTGTCAGGGGCATCAGCTTTCCCGATTATGACAAGCCCTCGGCGGCTTTGGTGAAGATGTATCTGGGAGGGGAATTTTCCGAAAATGCTGCCGATGTAAACGCTTATGCTGCCTCCTGCTTTTATGCGGCGGACAGGTATGCGAGCTTCAAGCTTTACTGGGAAAAGGATTACAGTGACGGGGGCGTGATCCTTGCAAGCAGGTATGTTTCATCAAATGCAGTTCATCAATGCCCGAAGCTGCCCGAGGGAGAATGGGATGAGTTCCTGCGGTGGCTGGATGACTTTGAATATGGACGGCTGGCGCTCCCCCGCCCCGATAAGATAATTTTCCTTGACATTACCCCCGAGCTTTCCGCAAAGCGGCTTACCGGGCGGTATAATGGGGACGAAAGCAAAAAGGACATTCACGAAAGCAACATGGACTATATGCGCTGCTGCCGCAAAGCCGCTTTGTATGCGGCAGAAAGACAATCCTGGTCTGTGGTAGGCTGCGCAGACGAGGACGGCAGAGAAAAAACTCCCGAGGAAATGACAAAAGAACTTCTTGGAATTATCAGCGAGGTTATATAATGCTTGAATTTAAGGTGGCAGAGCTTGCCGACAAGGCTGAAATTGACAAACGTCTGGCGTATTCGGATTTCAGAGGCTGTGAGTATTGCTTTGCAAACAATCTTGCCTGGCGGCGGATGTACGGCACGAAAATTACCGTTTGGAATGATTTTTACATTTCCTGTTCGGGACTTGACAAAGGAAAACCATATTTTACCTTTCCTGCGGGACGGGGTGATTACAGAGAGATTTTCGGAGAGATGAAAAAGGTTTCCGAAAGCTTTGGCGTTCCCCTTACGGTGGGTTCGGTGACAACAAAGCAACTGCCTATGCTGAAGGAACTCTTCGGTGAAGATTCTTTTGAGGTTTCCTGCGACGAGGGCGGCTGGGATTATGTTTACAATCGGGATGATCTGGCAGAGCTTGCGGGGAAAAAATATCACGCTAAGCGTAATCACTTGAAAAAGCTTCCAGAGGACTGTGTGTACAGCCCGCTTACGGAAAAGGACTTTGACGACTGCATTACCTATGCGGCGGCAGGTTACAGCCGTGACAGCGGATATGATGATTTTTCAAAGGTTTGCGAGCAGTTTGCCATAAACACTTATTTTGAAAATTTTGACGAACTGGGGCTGACAGGAGGCGTTCTGCGGCAGGGCGGGCGGCTTATCGCCTTTACTGTGGGCGAGCGGATAAACAGCGACACCATGGGAGTCCACATTGAAAAGGCGGAGGCCGATATTGCGGGAGCTTATCCTGCAATAAACAATTTCTTTGCAAAAAGCGTGCCGCAGGAGCTGCGGTACATTAACCGTGAAGAGGATCTGGGGATAGAGGGACTGCGAAAAGCCAAAAGATCCTATCATCCTTCCTTTCTTTTAGAAAAATACACGGTAATATTCAAGTAAAATTTAGAAAAGATTGGCTGTTTTCCCTTAACGGATTTGTCGGACAGCGAAAAAATAAGACAAAATAAATCGAAAAAATATGAAAGGAACTGATTAATTATGGTATATGTTTTTCTTGCAGACGGATTTGAAGAAACAGAGGCTGTTGCGCCTATTGACCTGCTGCGCCGCAGCGGCTGCGAGGTTGTTACGGTGGGAGTTACAGGAAAGACAGTGACAAGCTCACACAATATCCCCATGATATGCGACATTGAGCTGAAGGACGCTGTTTGCGAGGGGCTGGAGATGATAGTATTGCCGGGAGGCAAGGTCGGCGTAGACAACCTTATTGCTAGCAAACGTGTTGATGAGATGATCGACTACTGCGTGGAGAATGGGTTATTTGTGGGAGCGATTTGCGCTGCACCCTCTGTGCCGGGACTCAAAGGACTTCTGGACGGCAAAAAGGCTGTTTGCTACCCGGGATTTGAAGCAAAGCTTCATGGGGCTTTGATTCAAGATGCGCCTGCGGTAAGGGACGGAATATTCATCACAGGCAGAAGCGCAGGGGCTTCGCTGGAATTCTCCTATGAGCTTATTACAGCGTTAAAAGGCGAGGAAAAGGCTAAGGAAGTGGCGGGAAGCATCGTATGGGATATTTGAACGGAGATGATCCCGCATCCGCAGGAATAACGGACATAAGGGAGTATAAAAAGGAGCTTCGGGCAAAGTACAGAAAAATACGCACGGATATGTCCCATAATGACAAGGCTGACAGGGACAGACGAATACTGGAGCGGATACTTGCCTCGGGGCAGTATGAAAGTGCGCAGATAATACTGACCTATGTTTCCACCGATATCGAGGTGGACACAAGGGAGCTTATAAAGGAATCCATAGCCCGAAAAAAGCGGGTGGCAGTTCCCCGCTGCATTGACGGCACAAGGGATATGGACTTTTACTTTATAAAAAGCCTTGACGACCTTGAAAAGGGCACATTCGGTGTACTGGAGCCTGTGCCCGAAAAATGTATCAAGGCATATGCCTTTGAAACGGCTTTATGCATTATCCCGGGACTGGGGTTTGATATGTACGGATACAGACTGGGTTACGGCAAGGGCTATTACGACAGGTTTTTATCGGCTCATCCCAAGCTTTTCAAAATGGGGATATGCTACTGCGCCTGTACCTGCAACAGGCTTATTCACGGGCGTTTTGACATTGGTGCGGATATGCTGGTGACGGAAAAATATTTAAGGAAAATAACGTGAAAGGCAGATGATAAAATGGATGACAACAAAATAAGACCCGACGATGAAAATAACGCCGACCTTGATTTTGCGGAGGAGAGCGGTTTCTTCCCCCAAGGGGATATAAATGAGGAAGATGATTTTGACAATGAGGAAAACTCAAAGGAAATAGTTATTTTTTCGGCTGAAGATGAGGAGGGAATATCCGATAATTCGAGCCTTGAAGATCCCGAGAGTGAAAAAAAAGCCCTCAATGCAAATAACACCGCCGATGAGATTTCGGTTGAAGAAGTCACAGCTGAATCCGACGATGACGATAATGATGACAGCAAGGAAAACTATGAAGAATATGACGAGGATCAAGAATATGATGATGAGGAATCCGAGGAAAAGCGTTCGGAACGGCTGCGGTTAAAAGAAGAGCGCAACCGAAAGAAGCGCCGCAAGCGTTCCCACGGAAGGCTTATTTTTGCTTTGGTAATGGTTACTTTGGTAATATCGGTGGCGGTACTCAGCGCAGTGGGAGTTATAGGGATCGCCAAGGAAATGCTGGGACTCAGCAGAGAGGACACGGAATTCACGGTGGAAATCCCCGAAAATTCGGGAACAGAGGCTATTGCCAATCTGCTGGAGCATGAGGGGATAATAGAAAATCCCACTCTGTTCCGCGTAATATCCAAAATGAAAGGCGCAGACGGCACTTTTATGGCGGGAGTGCACAAGGTAAACCCTAACATGACCTACGGTGACCTTATCGAGGAATTGCAGCGGGAACCGCTGAACCCGAGAGAATTCGTTACGCTGACATTCCCCGAGGGCATAAGACTTGACGACGCTGCGGCAAAGCTGGAGGAAGCGGGAGTATGCAAGGCTGACGAATTTATCAGGACGATAAATTCCGCCGAGTTCGGCTTTAATTTTGAAAGCAGAGTAAAGAACAGCGCTAAGAAATATTACAAAATGGAGGGGTATTTCTTCACCGATACATATGAATTTTACCTTGATGAGGATCCTCTTAATGTGGTCAAAAAGGTTTTCAGAAACTTTGACTACAGGGTAACTCCCGACTATTACGGACGTATGGAGGATATGGACATGACCCTGGAGGAAGTAATGACTCTGGCTTCCATTGTTCAAAGAGAGGCTTCAAGACCCCGTGATATGAAAATGGTGGCATCTGTTTTCTACAACAGGCTGAACAATCCCGACACATTCCCGCTTTTGCAGTCCGACCCTACCTCTGGATATGCGAGAGATGTGGTGGCGGCAGGGCTGGAGGTTTATTCTCAGTCCATTTGCGACGCTTACGATACATATAAGGGCAGCGGCTTGCCTCCCGGACCTATTTGCAGCCCCGGACTTGACGCAATTGAGGCGGTGCTTTACCCCGGAGAATCGGATTATTATTTCTTCTGCTCAAATTTGCAGACGGGAGAATTCTATTTTGCGGAAACACTTGCCGAGCATGAACAGAATCTGGTAACGGCGGGGCTTAGATAACGATCTAACATATAAAAAAA
>CAMWLD010000214.1 GCA_947175005.1 uncultured Ruminococcus sp.
CATTATAGCAGGGCACTACCACGGAAATAAGCTCCGAGCCTTTCAGTTTAAGGCTTCCCGTATTTTTTGGGGCACTTTTGCTAAAGGTATTCTTACTCATTTTGAAAATATCCTCCATATAGGTAACAATGTCTTTTCCCCCGCTTTTAAACAGGGGAAAAGACTTCTGCTACTTACTCGACAGTTACCGATTTTGCAAGGTTTCTCGGCATATCCACATCACGCCCCAGCAGCACCGCCGTATAATAGGCTGTCAGCTGCATGGGCACTATTGCCACCATGGGCATAAGCAGGTCGCTTATGGGGGGGAGGGTCAGCTTATAGTCGGCAAGCGTATCGTCAAGCTCAAAATTTTCCTTGCATATGACAACCACCACTGCCCCTCGGGATTTTACTTCCTTTACGTTGGAAACGGTCTTATCCGCCAGCCGTGACTGTGTGGCAACGGCTATAACGGGCATTCCCTCTTCAATAAGGGAAATAGTGCCGTGCTTGAGTTCTCCTGCGGCGTAGGATTCGCTGTGTATATAGGAAATTTCCTTTAGCTTCAGCGACCCTTCCATGCTCAAAGCATAGTCGAGGCCTCGCCCTATATACATAAGGCTCTGGGCGTTTATGAGCTTTGACGCCACATACTGATACTGCTCCTTGTCAATAAGGCATTTTTCTATAAGCTGCGGTATGCACATAAGCTCGCTCGTAAGCTCTCTGCATTTTTCCTCGGTTATTGCCCCTCTTGCAAGGGCTACCCTGAACGCAAGCAGATACATAAAGGCGGTCTGCACCGCATAAGCCTTTGTGGAGCAAACGGAAATCTCGGGACCTGCGTTGGTGTACATCACCATTTTCGCCTCTCTTGCAATGGACGAGCCGACCACATTCACAAGCGCCAGCGTATCCGCGCCTATTTCATTGGCAAGGGTGAGGGCAGCTTTTGTATCTGCGGTCTCTCCCGACTGGGAGATTATCACGCAAAGATCGTCCTTGGAAAGCAGAGGATTTCTGTATCTGAATTCGGAGGCAATATCAACGATAACGGGGGAGCGGGAAAGCTCCTCGATAACGTATTTTCCCACCATTCCCGCGTGCATTGCAGAGCCGCAGCCGATAATGAAAATATGCTTGTAGCTTTTCAGCTTCTCATCGGTAAGTCCGCATTCCTCAAAGCTCGGCAGACCGTTTTTCACACGGGGAGAAAGGGTGTTGCGCACAGCGGCGGGCTGCTCGTGTATCTCCTTTAGCATAAAATGCTCATAGCCGCCCTTTTCGGCTGTGGAAATATCCCAGTCGGCTATTTTCAGTTCCTTTGTTATGGGGAAGCCGTGGCTGTCACGGAAAAGTATCTTATTGGGAGAAATTTCCGCAATTTCCTCATGCTCCAGAATGTAATATTCTTTGGTCTTATCGAGTATTGCGGTAACATCGGAGGCAATGAAATTCTCCCCCTTGCCCTTCCCCACAATAAGAGGACTTTCCTTGCGGACAGCGAAAATTTTATCGGGAAAATCACGGAAAATTATCCCCAGGGCATACGCCCCCTCAATATCCCTGATAGCCTTTGAAATAGCGTCAACAGGGTCGCCGCTGTAGTAATAGTCAAGGAGCTTTACCACAGTCTCCGTGTCGGTCTCGCTTTCAAAGCCGTAGCCGTGGCCTATGAGGAACTTCTTTATTTCACGGTAATTTTCGATAATGCCGTTATGGACTATGGAAATTCTGCCGTTGCCTATGGGGTGGGAGTTAACGTCGGAGGGTTCGCCGTGAGTAGCCCAGCGGGTGTGACCTATCCCGCAGCTGCCCCTGGGCACTCCCTCATCCGCCAGTTTTTCCTGCAAGCCCTCTGCGATCTTGCCCTTGGCTTTTACGGTTTTTATCTTCCCGCCCGACTGCACGGCGATCCCCGCCGAGTCGTAGCCGCGGTATTCCAGTCTTTTAAGAGCCTGCACAAGAAATTCCGAGCACTGCTCACTGCCTGTAAAGCCTACTATTCCGCACATAAATAAAGCGTCTCCTTCCGAATGAATATTTTTAGAAATATGAACAAAAAATGCGTAACAGACCGAAGCTGCTATTTGATGACTGTTATTTTATAACAATTGTCATGACCCAAGCAGTAAACGCACTGAAAAGCGGGTAAGTAACAAGTGTTCCGACCCATTTTATTACCAGTGTTTTTCGGGGGATATACGGTTTGAGATCTTCTGTACCGGGAATGCTCCAGGTCTTTGTTTTTCCCACCCAGTACCAATCAATAAAAATTCTGTCAAACAGTCCCATAATATATAAGATAACCGTCATTTGGACAAAGCCGTCCCAAAAGGTTTCGGCTCCGTTGATACCGTATACCATGTAAGGAACAAGAAAAATGATCGGAACAAACAATGCAACAGTTGAAATGGCCGTATTCCTTTTGATCCTCTCTTTTGTTGTCAGACCAAGCTCGACAACTCTGTCCTGTACATCCTTTTCATAAAATGTGACCAGTCCGACAGGACCGTTTGCAATACCTATTACACAAATAATAAGCAGTATAAAACACATGACTATGCTTTCAAATAAAATTATCATATCCGATTCTTACCCAAATTTCCGGTTTAAAACGCCTGCCCATTTTTTAACGGGACAGCTGTAATTTTCCGAAAAATACCGCTTACTTTGTTCCGTACATTCTGTCCCCTGCGTCGCCGAGACCAGGAACAATGAAAAGCTGATCGTTAAGGCTGCCGTCAACTGCCGCACAGTAAATTTCCACATCGGGGTGAGCGGCATTTACCTTTGCAATGCCCTGCTCTGTGGCAATAAGGCACATGAACTTTATCTTTTGGCTGCCCGCTTTTTTAACAAGGTTCACTGCCTCCGTTGCAGCGCCGCCCGTGGCAAGCATAATATCCGCTATAATGACCTCTCTTGCGGAAATGTCCTTGGGGAGCTTGCAGTAATATTCAACCGTGCTTGTGGTCTCCGGGTCTCTGAATGTGCCGATATGACCGATCTTGGCAGCAGGGATAAGACCCATTACGCCGTCGACCATACCCAGTCCCGAGCGGAGAATGGGCACAAAGGCAAGCTTAGTTCCCGAGATTATTTTGGAGCTTGCAATGCCCAAAGGAGTCTGTATATCCACCGATTTAACGGGCAGATCTCTCATTGCCTCGTAGCACATGAGCATAGAGGTTTCCGAAACCAGCTCTCTGAATTCCTTTGAGCCTGTGGTAACGTCCCTCATAAGGGAAAGCTTATGCTGAACGAGAGGGTGGTCGATTATTGTGTACTTTAAATTTTCCATAGTGATCCTCCTATCGGAGGCAGGTTGACAGGAAGCAGGAGGCAGGAGAACTGCTTGCCCTGCGTTTCACTTCAATTGCCTCGTATAATAAATAAATTTTTTTGATTAGTTTTCTTCCAGTGCTGTTATCTGGTCAACTCTGCGCTGATGACGGCCGCCTTCAAAGGAGGCCGCAAGAAACGTATCCGTAATTTCGCAGGCAAGACCGCCGCCTATTACCCTTCCCCCAAGGCACAGAACATTTGCGTCATTGTGCAGGCGGGTATATTTTGCCATGTAGCAGTCGGTGCAGACCGCTGCACGTATCCCTTTGCATTTATTTGCGGCAATGCTTATCCCCAGCCCCGTGCCGCAGACTAATATTGCAAGCTCCGCCCTGCCCGAGGTGACTTCATTGCACACTTCCTTTGCTACCTGCGGATAGTCGCAGGACGTGCCGTCCATACAGCCCATTTCAAGAATCTCTATCCCTTTTTCCCGCAGGTGGGCGATTATTTCCTGCTTTAGTGCAAACCCTGCGTGGTCGCTGCCTATGGCTATCATCGTAACTCATTCCTTTGCGTGGATTTTTTTGAGGCTCCGGGAATTTCCAAAAATTGCCCGAAAAATAAATACATATTCATTATAACACATATTTCCAATTAAATCAAGAGGTAATTTGTATAAAATCCATAAAAATTTGTTTGCCGCAAATATAAGTCGGAAAAGGTCAAAAACTGTCGGAATATAACAAGTTATGTCAAAGCTATTGACAGTTCTTTGAATGCTGTGATAAAATCAATTATACGGATATAACGGGTGCCGGGGTTTTTAAACAGTCCCCTGTGTCTGAACAACCGAAAGCATATTTGGCATTTTCCTGCTTCTTGCTTCCGGCTGCGGACACGGCAGCAAAAAGAAAGGGAGATAATATGGTTTATGTGATAAAAATAAACCTTGACGGTAAAGATAAATATATATATACCGCTGCTGCGCCTGTTGAATCCGTGGAGGGTGCAAGAAGATTTTACTCACGCTCCTATGCGAAAAAATACATAGCCGATCATGGGCTTAAAAATGCGGCGGTAGTAAGGGTGGAAAAATGATTATTTTACATTTTCCAGCGGCTCGGACTTTTCGCAGACAATGCCTTTATGTTCACGTCCGCAGGCGCTTGACCAATAGACGGCGTTGCGAATGATCTTCATAATATTTTCATCTCTGTAGATCGGATATTCCTCATGACCCGGCTGGAAATAGAAAATTCTGCCCATGCCCCGACGGAATGTTACTCCGCTGCGGAACACGTCTCCGCCGGAAAACCAGCCTAAAAAAACCGTTTCCAAAGGGTCTGGAATATCAAAAGGCTCGCCGTACATTTCCTCTTCGGGAAGCAGAAAGCCCTGCTCTACGCCCATTGCTATGGGG
>CAMWLD010000215.1 GCA_947175005.1 uncultured Ruminococcus sp.
TTTTTACACTCTCCTAAAGGTAAGTATATAACTTAAATGTGAGTACTTGACTTATTTTTAATTCCTGATATAATTATAATATAAAAGACCGAAAAAGTCAACAATTTTTTATCGGGAGGAATTTATCATGAGTAAGAAAATAGTAGTTATCACAGGCAGTCCCCGCAAAAACGGAAACAGCTTTGCAATGACGGACGCATTTATAAAAGCAGCCGAGGCAAAGGGACATACCGTCACCCGCTTTGATGCCGCTATGCAGAATGTCGGCGGCTGTCACGCCTGCGAGACCTGCTTTAAAACAGGAAAAGCCTGTTCCTTTGACGACGACTACAACACTATAGCCCCCGCCATTCTCGAAGCGGACGCTGTTGTTTTCACCATGCCGGTATATTGGTACTCCATTCCCGCACAGATAAAGGGCGTTATCGACAAGCTGTTCAGCCTTGTGGTGGGCGGCAAGGATATTGCGGGCAAAAAATGCGCGCTGATAACCTGCTGTGAAGAGAATGATATGTCCGTTATGGACGGCGTGCGTGTTCCCATAGAGCGTTCCGCTGCACTGATGAAGTGGGATATGGTCGGTGAGGTGCTTATTCCCGGCGTTCTGAACGTAGGCGATATTGACAAGACCGACGGCTGCAAGCAGGCTGCGGATCTTGCGGATAAGATATGATAAGGAGCGAAGCAAATGGAAGTTACAAAGCAAACCACCATGGGCGAAATGCTGGAATACGATAACGGCATTGCTTATATTTTAATGCAGCACGGAATGCACTGCGTAGGCTGTCCCTCGTCCATAGGCGAATCGCTGGAGCAGGCGTGCATGGTGCACGGGCTTGACCCGGACGAGGTATTGAAGTCTGTTACGGAATATATTTCCTCTAAAAAGGCGGCTGTGTAAATTTATTTCAAACAGGAAAAGAGGCTGTTGCACGTTAATGCAGCAGCCTCATGTTATTATAAACAGCCTTTACAGCAGCGGCGCCAAAAGTCTGAACAGTGCGTCGAACATTGTCCCTCTGAAATAATTTCTGACATTTTCCTTTGTTATCTCACGACATTTTTCAAAGGTCTCCTCACAGTCACGGCGCAGGTCCTTCACAGCCTCGCAGCCATAGAAAAGCGTGCCGCATTCAAAGTGCAGGAACAGGCTTCTGTAGTCAAGATTTATCGTGCCCACCACTGCAATTTTATCGTCCGCCGCAAAGCTTTTTGCATGGATAAACCCGGGGGCATACTCGAATATCCTCACTCCCGACTCCAGAAGAGGCTTGTAGTTGGCACGGGTCAGGCGGTAGATCGCCTTTTTATCGGGGATTCCCGGGGTCACAAGCCTAACGTCCACACCCCTTTTCGCCGCAAGACAAAGGGCGCTTTTCATATTATCGTCCAGAATAAGATAGGGTGTATAAATGTAAACGTATTTTTCGGCGGCGCTTAAAATGTCGATATACAAATTCTCGCTGAGAGCTTCCTTGTCCAGTGGGGTGTCGTAAAAGGGCTGGATTATGCCGGGCAGGATTCTGTCCATATCTTCCGTTGGTGCGGCAGTGAATGCCGGGTAATTTTCCGCTTCATAATCCGACAGGGCAAACTTCTCATCACAGTCTCGGAAAGCGTGCCACATTTCAAGGAACATCTCGCAGAAGCTCATGGCAGCCCTGCCCTTTATCATAGTGCCCGTGTCCTTCCAGTGCCCGAATGGGTGAGTAACATTGATATATTCATCGGATATATTCACGCCTCCCGAAAATGCTGTGTGTCCGTCAATTACAAGAATTTTTCGGTGGTCACGGTTGTTCATCACCAGGGAAAGCACAGGCACGGCAGGGTTAAAGGAAAGGCATTTTATATTCGGGTGCTTTTTCTCCAGCCCCTTGCAGTACCCCGGAGGCAGCAGGGCAATGCAGCCCATATCGTCGTAAATTATCCGGACGTCAACGCCCTTTTCCGCCTTTTCAATAAGTATTTTAAGCAGCCTGTCCCACATTTCACCCTCTGCAATTATGAAATATTCAAGGAAAATATACCGCTCCGCCTTTTCCGCTTCCTTTAATATTTCCTCAAACATATCATCTCCCAAGGGATAATATTTTATTGTGGAATCATCATAGCAGGGGTATCCGCTTATCCCTTTGACATAGGAAAAGGTCTCTGCACTGCGGGGTTCATATCCCGACATTTTTTCACGTATCCCGCTGTCGTCCTCAAGGCTTTTTATAAGCCTTTCATGGGCGGCGTCGATCTTGCGGTGCATTTTCTTCGAGGGCTTTTTATTTCCCGCAAACAAATACATCAGTCCCCCTAAAATGGGGAACACCAGAATAAGGATTATCCATACGATCTTATAGGACGGGTTATCGTCCTTGCAGATAATGTACAGCACTGCCAAAAAGCTCAAAAGCCTGAACCCCAGGTCTATCCAGGTGGAATATGTCGAAAGGCTCATAACGCTGCTGACTATCCATAGTATCTGCAATATAAGGGATATTCCCGTTATACCTATGCGGCTGACTATTGTGCTGCGGTAGCTTAGCTTGTTTTTCATTTTCTTTGTTCTCACCGGTCCTTAAAATTAGTTTCTGCCTCTTGCCTCCGAAATTTCCTGATTCTGTTCACGCATTGTTATTGCAGCTTTATCCCGCACCTCATAGAGGTGATCTATAAATTCCAAGTCATATTTATTAAGCTTGTAGGAGGCGGGATATATAAGGCAGTCCGCATATTTTGCCGCTGCGCCTCTGCATTTGAGCTGCTTTAAATTAAGCCTTGAAAGAATTTCCGAGGGCATGGGGGAGACCCACATAAACGTCCGTTTGACCTCTGTTAAAATATCGAACTGGCTGCCCCGCTCGTAAACGAATATCTGCCGCATACGTCCGCTGCCGAGCTTCCGTGTGTAGGATGAGGAAAGATAGGGCACTTCGTAATCCCCGTGGAGCACCTCCGTGTAATCCTCTAAATTTTCGGGGGTTATCTCATTTCCCGCAGCCAGCGGATCCTCGGCGGACATAAGCGCACGGAAGTCGAATTTCAGCAGCAGCTCCGACCGCAGATTTTTCTCCGACAGCATGGACATAAAATATTCCTCATTTTCAATATTGTACCGTATCACAGCAATGCTGCTTGTGCCGTCGCAAACATTGGAAATGCTCTCCATGGAGTTGGTCTCCCTGAAATCAATGGCGATCTTCTTGCTGCTGTCTAAAGAGCTTACAAAGCGGGTAAATGCGTGAGTGATATAGCTTGCTCTGGGCACGGAAATGCAGAACCTGATAATATCGCCGCTGTCAGCGCTTCGCAGTTCCTCGATCTTATCCAGCTGGGCAAGAATGGCTTTGGCATATTCCAAAAAACGTTCGCCCTTGTCTGTGGGGAAAACCCCCTTGGCGCTGCGGTTGAACACGGTAAATCCTACCTCGTTCTCCACTTCCTTTATGGCCTTGCTTAGGTTAGGCTGACCCATGAACATATTGGCGGCAGCCCTTGTTACCGAGCCGACCCGCTCCACCTCTACCATGTACTTGATATGCTGTAAATTCATAATTTGCTGTTTCCGCAAGGAAACATATTTTCCCCACGGAAACATATTACCCCCTTTGTGTTGGATTTTTATATAACTCATATAATATTTTACATATTCTATTAGACATTATACTACAAAATTTTGGAATTGTCCAGTGTTTTTGCAAATTTTAACAAATTTTTTTTAAGCAGGACATTCGGGGAAAATCTTGACAAGGAGGCATAAAAATATTATACTTGAAAAAGAGGGTGATTGTTTTGAACGAGTTAATACGTGAATATATTTTCGGCAGGAACATTGATGATGTTATCCTTACGGGATTTGTTATTGAGGGAGATGAAAGCGGCGAATTTATCCCCGACCTCGGTTCGGTATTTTTTCAAGCAGGCGGCAGGCTTTTTGCCTGTGAATCCGTCAGACAGTTTTCCGCATTGCGGCTGACCTTTCCCGAGGAGCTTTTTTACAATAAGGTCGATGATGATGTAAGGTACGGAAAAATTTCCGTAAGAAATATTATCGGGATCGTGGATCACAGTGTTAATAATATTGTGCGGGAATTTCGTATATTTAACCCCGAGGAATGTAATGACGATATAATATGCGGCGCACTTTTATTTATATTTAATGACGGCAGGAAGCTTTTTTTAGACCCCTCATGGCATTTCGGCATAAGGATAGGCGGCAGTGAAGCTTATGAGGAATGGCTGATAAATAAATATTCGGCAGGCGGGGGAAGGCTGAATATAAACGTGATCGAAAAATAGGAAAGGGCGAAAGTCGTTTATGACCCGCCGAAAGGAACTTTTGTATGCATAATATGTATTTTTACGGACAGGTGCTGTACAGCACTATGGTACGTATGAAATGCTCGTGCCGTTCGGATAATATTACGGCAAAGGAAAGAGATAAAATCCTGACCTATACAAGGCTGTGGGATAAATGTCTGCTGCTTTTTTACGATGAACTTAATAACAACACCGATAACACGGGGCTTTTGAAAAGGTACATAGCCCGTGAAAAGAGAATAGTTTTTTCCGTAGGTGTTGATGAATACAGCGTAGAGGGTGATGTTACGGTACCCTATGAGGCAATAGGGCTTATGGCAAAGCTCATTGTCGAGATAGACACGGAGCTTCTTGCCCCTAAGGTGAACTGCGAAAAGAT
>CAMWLD010000216.1 GCA_947175005.1 uncultured Ruminococcus sp.
GAGAAATATGAGTTTCTATGGAACGCATTCCGTTTTCGTCTATCACCAGTATCTCCCCCGGGCGAATATCCCTTATAAACTCCGCACCTATGCTGTCAAAGGCGCAGGTTTCCGAGGCGATAACATAGGAATCCCCCAGCCTGCCCACGGAAAGAGGGTGAAAGCCCACGGGATCACGGGCGGCGATAAGCTTCTGAGGAGACATTACCACAAGAGAATATGCACCCTTGAGCTTTTCCATAGCCCCCTCCACCGCCGCCTCTATGGACGGACGGGAAAGCCGCTGTTCGGTGATAACATAGGAAATTACCTCGGTGTCGTTGGTGGAGTGAAAAATTGCGCCTTTCATCTCAAATTCGTTCCGCAGTTCAAAGGCGTTTGTGAGATTTCCGTTGTGGGCGATCGCCATATGCCCTTTTACATGGCGCACCACAAGGGGCTGGGCATTGGCACGGTTGGAATTTCCCGTTGTGGAATACCTTACATGTCCCACGGCGATGTTTCCCTCGCCCAAAGCCTCGAGAGTGTCGCTGTCAAAGACCTCGGGCACAAGCCCCAAGTCCTTGTGAGCGGTAAAAACTCCCCTGTCGTTGACCACTATCCCGCAGGATTCCTGCCCTCTGTGCTGTAGGGCGTAAAGTCCAAGATAGGTCTGCATTGCAACGTCTGCGGTATGGGGGCTGTATATGCCGAATACGCCGCATTCCTCGTGAACTCCCGACATATTCCTCATTCCTTTCCGTTCCAGCAGTAGCTGCAAAGCTTGCAGCCGGGCAGACCTACGGCCTTTTCCGTGCCCTCCAGGGACTGGAAGCCTATGGACGTAAGTTTCAGCTCCTTGCATATTTTTTCACGCAGGGCTTTGCCCCGTTCGGTTTTTTCATCGATATATTCATCTATGTATTTTATTCCCTCTGCGCCCTCCAGTTCGTCGATAACACGCCTTGCAATAAGTTCCATTTCCGACCTGCTGCGGGAGAAATTAAGATACTTGCAGCCGTACATAATGGGCGGACAGGCAGAGCGCATATGGACTTCCTTTGCGCCGTTGGAATAGAGAAATTCCACCGTTTCCCTCATCTGCGTGCCGCGGACAATGCTGTCGTCCACAAAAAGCAGCCTCTTGCCCTCGATAAGCTCGTGAACGGGGATAAGCTTCATTTTGGCAACCTTGTTCCTCATTGCCTGGCTTTGAGGCATAAAGCTGCGGGGCCATGTGGGAGTGTACTTTACAAAGGGGCGGGCAAAGGGAATTTGGCTGCGGTTTGCATAGCCTATGGCGTGGGGAATACCCGAATCGGGCACGCCGCAGATGTAGTCCACCTCCGGAAGAGTGCCGTTCTTCATATCGTTTTCCGCCATTATTTCGCCGTTCCTTGTTCGCATGGTCTCCACGTTTACCCCCTCATAGACCGAGTTGGGATAGCCGTAATATGTCCACAGGAAGGTGCATATCTTCATATCGTCCCGCCCGGGGCAAAGGGTCTCGCAGCTTGTGGGAGTTATCCGCACGATCTCACCGGGGGTAAGCTCTCTGTATGTCTCATAGCCCAGCTTCTGGAAAGCGAAGGATTCAAAGGAAAAGCACCATCCGTCCTCCCGCTTGCCGATGACTATGGGTATGCGACCACGCTTGTCACGGGCGGCTATGATTCCGTCCTTGGTGAGTATCAGCAGAGAAACAGTGCCCTCGATTTTTTCATGGGCGTATTTTATCCCCTCCACAAAGGAATCCTTTGTGGCGATAAGAGAGCCTACAAGGGAGCTGGAATTTATCTGTCCGCTGCTCATTGCCTCAAAGCTCAGGCAGCTTTTCGACAGCATTTCATCACGCAGCGCCTCGGCGTTGTTGATTATACCTATGGTGCAGACTGCATAAACGCCCAGATTCGACCGCAGCAGCAGAGGCTGGGGATCGCTGTCACTGATACAGCCTATGCAAAGATTGCCCTCCATAGTCTCCACATCATCTTCAAATTTTGTGCGGAAAGGAGAATTTTCAATGCTGTGAATGCTCCTCTGAAAGCCTAATGTCGGGGAATAAGCTGTCATACCGCCTCTGCGGGTGCCCAGGTGGGAATGATAATCCGTACCGAAAAATACGTCGCTTATACAGTCGCCGCGGGTTGCTGCTCCGAAAAAACCGCCCATAATAAATCACCTTTCATAGTGTGTTGGGAAATGCCCTTGCTGCCGGCATTTCCTGTAAGGATTTGCAAAGCTATCAGCCGAATATCCTCTTCATCATTTCCTGATAAGCTTCCTCAACGCCGCCCATATCTCTGCGGAATCTGTCCTTGTCAAGCTTTTCATGGGTCTTGCTGTCCCAGAAACGGCAGGTGTCGGGGGAAATTTCGTCGGCAAGGATTATCTGCCCGTGAAATCTGCCGAACTCGATCTTGAAGTCTATAAGGTCAATGCCGTGTTCCTTAAAGAATTTAAGCATAAAGTTGTTTACCGCAAAAGCGTATTTGGAAATAGTGTCGATCTCCTCCTGTGTGGCAAGCCCAAGACCAAGGGCATAATAATCGTTGATAAAGGGGTCTCCCAGGTCGTCGTTTTTATAGGAAAATTCCAAAGTGGGCTGCTTTAAGGGAGTGCCCTCCTCAATGCCCAGCTTCTTTGAAAAGCTTCCTGCCGCAACGTTTCTCACGATAACCTCCAGGGGAACTATCTCCACCTTTTTCACAACAGTTTCCCTCTCGCTTATTTCCTCTACAAGATGAGTGGGAATGCCCTCTTTTTCCAAAAGACCGAACATATAATTGGTCATTTTGTTGTTGACAACGCCCTTGCCTCTGATAGTGCCTTTTTTCTCGCCGTTAAAGGCGGTAGCGTCGTCCTTGTAGTCAACGATAACATAATCGGGGTTATCGGTGGCGAATACTTTCTTTGCCTTGCCCTCGTAAAGCTGTTCCTTTTTTTCATAGTTTGCCATTTTTGATTCCTCCAAATTTTTAGTTGATATTTTATAAACACTAACAAGTGATTTACTGTACAATGCCTTTGTTCACAGGCAGTCTGTTAAAGCTTATTCTCTATTTTCCGTGAAATCATAATGTCCATGCAGTGCTTGTGAGGAACTCCCCCGCTGCTGCAGTCGAATATAACCTCATCGCATTTATGTATAAGCCAGTCGGTATAGTACCCGAAAAGCTCCCCCGAACGCCAGTCAAAATTCCTGCTGTCCTTATCGGGAGGCACGGGAATAAAAGGCTTTTTCACAAAAACGTTCATGGCGTTTATTCCTCCCGGTGCTGTACGGCTGCGATAATTTTCAAATATCTCGCAGCGCAGCGCTTCGGGTATAAAGTGAAACACGCCCGATGAAAAGATAACGTCAAAATCGCTTTCAAGGCGAAAATCACAAACATCCGCCCGGAAGAAGTTGACGGGCACGCCGTGATCCTCTGCCAGCTTTTTAGCCTTGTCTATCCCCTTTTCGGTAATGTCAAAGGCAGAGACCCTGTAGCCGTTTTTAGCAAAGAACACAGCGTCCTTTCCCTCGCCGCAGCCGATATCCAGCAGCCTCAAAGGTCTGACAGGCGGCATCAGCCTCATTACCTCATAACACATATCCGAGGGCTCAACGCCCCAGTAATATTCCTCGCTGCTGTAGCGGCTTTCGTAATCGCTCATTATCCGCTTTTGGGCGGCATATCCCAGCAGGGAGTCAATGCTGCACCCAAGATTTACCGCAAGACCCGGCAGCAGAGAAATATCCGGCAGGGAAACGCCGTTTTCCCACTTTGAGACCGCCTGGTAGGATATATTGAGCCTTGCCGCCAATTCATCCTGGGTAAGTCCCTTTTGCTTTCTCATCTGACAGATATTTTTGCCAACAGTGTAAGTGTTCATTTTTCTTCATCCTTTCGACTGCAAGAGGCAGGAAGCAGGAGGCAAGAGGCAGGAAAACTGCTGCCTGAAGCCTTTTGCAATTGCCTTAGCAAATAATTTTATCGCAAGCTTGCAATTAAAGTTTACCATATGAAGGAGATGAACACAATAACCTGTTCGGATAGAATTTTAAATAACTCAACCGTCGGTTGCAATCAAGCGCAGCCGATACTGTCAATTATGTAAAAGTTACAGTTCAGCCGCCATTTCCCTGATCTTGGCGTCTTTCTGCTTAACGCCCTCGATCATATCAGCCTTGGCTGCCAAAAGCTTGTCCGCAAGAGTATCGTCGGACAGCGCCATCATCTGAATCGCCAGCAGCGCCGCATTTTTAGCTCCGTTCACCGCCACCGTTGCCACAGGGATTCCCGAGGGCATCTGAACCGTTGCCAGCAAAGCGTCCAGTCCGTCAAAGGTGGACTTAATGGGAATGCCGATAACTGGCAGAATAGTGTGCGCTGCCATTACCCCCGCCAAGTGCGCCGCCATACCCGCAGCGCAGATTATCACACCAAAGCCCTCGTCACGGGCGGACTTTGCAAACTCCGCCGCTGCATCGGGAGTTCTGTGAGCGGACATGACCCGTGCTTCAACGGGCACTCCGTATTTTTTCAGTTCCGAAATACAGTCCTTCACAATTGCAAAATCGCTGTCGGAACCCATAATTACTGCTGCCTTTTTCAAAAAATCATCCTTTCTTCAAAAAACAAAAAGCCACGGCAAAAAGTCCGCAGCCCCAAAGCCTGCCTATAAACTTGCAAAAAGGTACACAAACCCCGCTGCGGTAGCC
>CAMWLD010000217.1 GCA_947175005.1 uncultured Ruminococcus sp.
CCCAGCCTTCCAAGCTGGTCGCGTGGGTTCGATTCCCATCACCCGCTCCACTTTTAGAAGTTAGATGTTAGAGGTAAGAGGTTAGAGCCGTTAGTCTTTTGATGAATGGCATGACTTTGCCCCATGCTTTGACTTTTAAAATATGCATCTTTAACTCAGTTGGATAGAGTAACTGCCTTCTAAGCAGTAAGCCGCTGGTTCGAGTCCAGCAAGATGCGCCACGGGCGGTGTCCGGGGGAGTTCCACCCCCCCTACGGCGTTTCCCCTAACGTCGTGCTTCCTCGGGCATTGCCTCCATACGGTGGGTATAGCGTAGTTGGTTAACGCGTCAGTTTGTGGCACTGAAGATCATCGGTTCGAATCCGATTATCCACCCTATTAGAGGCAAGAAGCAGGAGGCAAGAGGCAAGAGCCGGGATATGTTAATGCTCTTGTAGCCTTGCAGTTTCTGTTAAAGCCACAGTTTATAGCGCAAAAATGGCGCATGGTTTATTTTTCATTTTATAAAAAATTCTGATTTTTGTCTCTTGTTTTTTAAAGCAGGAGGCAAAAATTTTTGTATGTTAATGCTCCTGCAAACGCATATATTTCATTTTGCAATATCATGATTACGTAAAACCATTGACCATGAAAGACGGTGAAAATTTATGAACATTGTTGATAAGATAATACAAAACCTTTGCGGCGATTCGGGTTCAGACTCTGCGGCAGAACGGAAAAAGTCCGGCGGGACATCTCCCGATAACAGCGGCCGTATCTGGAAAAAATTTTATCCGACTTCCCAAGAAAAGGAACGTGCCCGTGCGGCATACCTTAAGATCACTGCCGACGGCTATGCGGCAGGGGATAATTTCAATGCCGATAACGGTTTTAACGATTCATTGCTGCTGCTTGATTCCTTTGACGCTTTGCAAAAGAAAAGGTTTATGAAGATATGCCGTGAACTGGTGGAAAGCTGCTACAATGAAAAGGATTTTTATGATAAAAACAGCCGGGGCTGCCTTTACGACTATGTTTCGGAAAGCTTCGGAAAGCCCGATCTGTCGGTAATGAGGGGCATTTCCCCGGAGGATTTCCCGTATTTTCTTGCAGCTGCCGCAGCCTGCAAAAGCGGATATGTCCGTGAGGAGGCTTTGCGCCTCGGGGCGGAGTATCCTATGCTGCTGAGCCTTATTATAGGCGGCTTTAACGACCGTGTGAAACAGGTTCGCACTGCCGCCGAAAAGTCCTTTGATATTGCTTTTGACAGCCTTGCACGAATTATAGATGAAGACCCCGAAAGCTGCGATATTTACCCCATTTACAAAATGCACCCATTGGATAAGCCCGTAAGACCCCGATACAAGGCGCTTGCCATACTTTTCAGCACACGGGCGAGGGCGGCTGACGTTTCCCGAGGGGGCAGGTTTGACAGTGAAAAGCTTGCTGCGGCCGAAAACCGCCTTGACAGCATTATTCTGAAAAATCTTGATGAGCAGACCGTTAAATTTCTTGGAAGCTGCTGTATTAGCTGCTATATTAAGCTTATTATCGGTTGGTTTGACCTCTGTGACCGCCTGCACGTTTACAGGGAGCTTTTCAAAAAAGGGCTGATAAGCTGGGAATGCGCAAAGCTCATCATAGATAACGACGGTTATGTAACGTATATGGGGGCTTATTCTTTGGCAAGCGTTTACACAAATCCGCCCGAGGAGGGGCTGAGGGAGCTTGCCGCCTGCTCCGACCCCCGTGCAAGGTGCAATGCTGCCGGCCGTCTTTTTGAAAATCACGGTTTGTGGGAGGGTTCGGAAGCTCTGCTTACCGACCCTGCCGCCTCTGTTCGGGAAACGGCGGTTTATTACTTTGAAAAGCTGTCCGACATGGATCTGCACGGATTTTACATGGCACGTTTGCCCGAAATTCACGCTATAGGAGGGCTTGCGCGGTGCAGCCATACCGCAGAGCAGAAAGCCGCAAGCGTCTGTGCTATACGTCCTCTGATAGATTCGGAGCATACCCGAACGGCAGTGGCGGCGATATGCAGTCTTGCCGTTATTGATGATTCAGACAGCGCTGCCGAGGAATTTTACGAGCTTATAAAAGACGGACGTCCGAGGGTCTCAAAGACGGCGTTAAATGCGTTTTTGCGCACAGGAAAGCCTGTTGACTGCAAGCGCATTTACGAGGACATACTGCAAGCGATCGAACGGCAGAAAAAATGGGTTTTGACAAATCCGCAGCTGTTGGATATAACCGTCCGCCGCCTTACAAGTGCGCTGTATAGGCAGTCCTGCGCGACCGTAAAAAGATTTCCGTGGGTACTGCGGTTATGCGTATCGGAAAATGAGAATGTGAGCCGTGAAGCAAGCATTCATGTTAATTGTGTAGTACGCAAGCTTTACGGCATCGGTGACAGGGACAAGGAAGAGATAAGGCAAGCCCTTGAAGAGGTAAAGCAAAAGGGCTTCCGACCGCCGAATGCGGATTTTTACAGGCAAATGGATTTTTTGATAAAGTGAACGGGCAAAGGCACATTCAGAGGCAGGATTTTTTGGGGACGTTAATGCTCCCGTAAACGCTGTGTATTTTACAGCGTGGGTTGAACCCATTGACCATGAAAGACGGTGAAAATTTATGAATATTGTTGATAAGATAATACAAAACCTTCGGGGAGATTCGGGGGCAGAGAATAGCGAGGGGCGGGAAAAGCCCGATAATTTGTTGCTTTTCCCTCGGGATAACGGCGGGCGCATTTGGAAAGGACGCGCTGTTACTCTAAGCGACGGGGCGCGCGCTAAGGCTGCTTATAAAAAAATTTACGACAAAAGGTGGGACATAACCAATGTGTTCGACAGGTTCAATGCCGACGGCAGCTTTACCGACGCTCTTATGGGACTGGACTTTTTTACGGCGGAGGAAAGGGAAGCATTTGCGGAGATTTGCGAGGGGACGGCGCGCATATGCTCCCGCGAACAGGAAAAAGAATTTTACCGAATTATCGGACGGGGGTATTCGGAGGAATATTCGGCAAAAAGGTGCGGCAGACCCGATTTGTCTGTGATGAGGGATATTTCCCCAGAATATTATCCCTATTTTCTGGCGGTATGCGCTGCCTCGGGAAACGGGTATTTGCGCGAGGAGGCGCAGAGGCTGGGGGCGGAATATCCGATAATGCTGAGCATTATGATAAGCGGCTTTAACGATAATTTGAAAGAGGTGCGCGCTGCTGCCGAAAAGGCCTTTGAGACGGCTATGGACAGGCTTGAGAAGGCTTTTGAGGAAGGCTCGGGCAGGCTTATGGAGGAAATTACAGCCCCGTTGTTCGGGTCTCGCGGAGAAACAGGCGGCGAGGGGCGGCACAGGGCTATGGCGGCACTTTTCCGCGCACGCAGGAGGCTTGCGGAAATTTCAAAGGGGGGCAGATATGACGGAGAGCGGCTTCGGCAGGCGGAAAAACGCATTGAAGAGGTCATTGGGAAAAATCTGAATGAGGATAGCATTGTGTATTTATCGGGGAGGAACAAAAAATACTTAAAGCTTATTGTAAATACGCTGTGCAATGATGATGTTTTATGCACTTACGGGGCGCTGGCAAAAAAAGACCTGATAAGCTGCGATAATGCCGCTGTTATAATGGCTCAAAGGGACTGGAAATGGGTGAGGGGCAGGGCGGCCTTTATGGACAGATTTTTTCGGGGGATATCCTATGAGGGGCTTGTTTCCTTTGCGGGGTACCGGGACAAGATAACAAGGCGGTGCGCCTGTGTTCGTCTTTTCGAGGAATACGGGCTATGGGAGGGGGCGGAGAAGAAGCTTTGCGATACCTCCGCAACCGTTCGTGAGACGGCGGCGCATTACTTTGAGAAGCTGTCGGACATTGACCTGCACGGTTTTTATATGGCACGTTTGCCCGAAATCCCCGCTATAGAGGGGCTTGCGTTTTGCAGCCGCACAGATGAGCAGAAAGCCGCAAGCGCAGAGGCGGTGCGGCCTTTGATAGATTCGGAGAATGACAGGACGGCGGCGGCGGCGGTGCGGTGTCTTGCGGCTGTTGACGGTTCGGAGGGCATTGAAAGGGAATTTTACGGGCTTATAAAGGACCCTCGCCCAAAGACGTCAAAGGCGGCGTTAAGGGCGTTTATCAAGGCGGGGAAGCCTTTGGGGTGCAAGGTGATATACGGGGATATTTTAGAAGATATTGAAGTTAAGAAGAGGCAGATGAAACCCTGGGAAAGGGAGCATTTGGAAAAATGGCGGGAAATGCCGCAGATGTCGGCGATGAATGCGCGACGGCTTACAAAGGCGTTAGTCTTGCAGAGGTGCAGCGATGAGGAAAAGCTGCCGCTTGCGCTGCGGCTGTGCGTTTCGGAAAACGACGGGGTAAGGTATGCGGCGGGCGTTTATGTATCGGCAGCGGTGAAGAGGCTTTGCAATTTTAAGGAATGTGACATGGCGGAGGTAAGACAGGCTCTTGAAGAAATTAAACCGAAGGGGCTGGGCTATTGGGAAAGAAAGAAAATAAGGCGGGGGTTTGAGGAGGAAAAGAAAAACGGTATGCTGACGATGTCTCTTATGCACATCTCAGAGAAAACGAGACAGGCATAAATGGAATAAGCAGTCTTCTGCTTGAAAAAAAAATTGGGGGGGGGGGGGGGGGGGGGTGGGG